>JASFVM010000272.1:0-3993 GCA_050049835.1 Gammaproteobacteria bacterium | reverse complement strand
TCTTACACTACTGCAGCAGTGAAATGTTTGCTCGCAGCGGCGCAAGGACTTCTGGACGTTTCTTCCTTGCAAAACTGTATTCCCGTACCCGAACACGATCACTCTGACTACAAAGACATGTATGAACAGGCACTTCACTGCCTGAATTACAGTTCAATAACTTATGCCGCAAAAAAACGCAAATGATGCAAAAATAACGGAGTGCTTTTATAACCCGTTACTTGTAGAAGTCCTGGCAAGATCTCACAAACACGGCCAGATTTTCCATCGCCGACATACACCCGTGCCACAAGTTTAAATCTTGTCATCTCGCTGAGGCGCAGAGCACGCAGAGCTGATTGATGTTTTAACTGATAAGGCGAATATGTCGTATTGGCCTTTCACAGCGCTCCCGGCGTCTCTGCGAGGACATATTCTGTATCAGGTTGTTTAGCTGGATTCAGGAATGTTCGTCCTTCTGTAAAAAATCACAGTTCAAACCAGTCTGACACTTATTGTCAGATTAAATCCTGACTATCACACGTTAGTCGATTTGTGTTCTTTGCGTTTTTTTGCGGCAAAACAAACAAAACAGCCCGTATATAACGGGCTGTTGACACGAGCTTGAGTGGTTTTTGCTTATCTGCAGGTTGAGAGGAACCTGGCAGATTTACCTGCACACGGATCAGACTCAAACTGCGCTTTCTTCTCTTCTTCCTGTTCCTGGCGTTTTTCCATCACTGCCTTGCGCTTTTCTTCGGCTTCTGCCTCGCGCTGTGCAATCAGTCGCTGTTTTCTGGCTTCAATCTCGGCAGCCTTACGTTCAGCCTCGCGTTGCTCTGCCAGCCGTTTCTGCTGCTCAGCCTGTTTACGCGCTTCGGCTTGCTGGCGCTTGCGTTCCTCTTCTGCACGTTTGGCTTCAAGCTTTTTGCGTTCCTCTGCCTTGCGCTTTGCCTCTGCCTGCTCACGTGCCCTGCGTTCTGCCTCCTGCTTGGCACGCCACAGCTCTTTCTGCCGTACTTCATTAACGCGCGCGATCTCAGGCTCTGCTGCAGTGACACCGACGAGCGTGGCTTTACCCAGCCAGTCGAGCGCCTTGTTGCTGTCTTTCTGCAGACCAACACCTCTTGAATGCATCAGCCCGACGTAATACTGCGCATAACCGTCACCGGCATCGGCTGCTGTCTTCAATTCATCCAGCTTTGACTTGTTATCCGAGGTAACACCGTTTTTCTCCAGATCATAATACAGCAGCTTGTAGCCAGCGGCCTGGTTGCCCTGGGCAGCTGCCTTGTTGATCCATTTCATTGCCTCTTCCATGTTTTTCTCGACACCGCGGCCGGCTTCATACATTTCACCGACCTTGAACTGAGCTTCGGCATTACCTTTCTGCGCCAGTTTCATCTGGAAATCGAATACCATGTCCGCCTGCGCGGCAGACAGGGCGGCAAAAAATACAATCATTGCCAGAATCGCGATTTTCAAAAGATCCGACTTGAAGCTCTTGTTAACCATCGGGTCTTTGCTTTGGCTTACCGGCTGTTGATGGATATTGTTTCTAGTGTTCATGATTCTAATGCCTGCCCGGCCGAGCCGGGCGTGCGGTTAAAAGTCCAGGTTGTTTGGTTCATTTATCCCTGGAAATGCTGTCCTAGAAAATCACATCCAGTGCGATGCTGGCAATGCCAACAGTATCTTTAGGCGGTGCCTTGGTGAAGTCCGTATCGAACAGACCATAGTTCACACCCAGCGGGTTGTTGGTTGAAGCCAGTTCGCTGGGATCATCCTCGACATCAACCATGCTGTATTCGAATTTCAATGCAGCACTGTCGTTCACTTCATAGCGCAAACCGGCAGTTATAGAACTCTGCACAGCAACCGGGAAGTTGAACAATGGCGTGCCTGCAGGCACTGCGCCTAGTGGTGTGTTACATCCACCGCTGTCTGCTGCACAGGAAACAGCGCCAGGTGAGACTGTTGATGCGGTACCATCAATCATTGCATACGTGATATGCGGCAGCCATTTGCCGAAGCGGTACCCGAGTGTGGTATACCACGCATCCTGGTCACCGAACGGACGCGACAGTGTTTCCGTGGTGGTACGTTCCTGCCACTCGGCATAAACAACCACGTTGGCAATATCGAGGTTCAAACCGGCTGAAGTCACATCACAGTCACCGGTACCATTGAGGTCAACATCAACATTGAAACCGAATCCGGTGGGAACATTGGTCAGGTTACCGAATGTCTTCACTTCACACTGGAAGTTACTGGCATGGACGGTAAAACCGCGGCCTGAGTATTTCACATCGATGCCGTAAATATTTTCCGCCTCGAAATAGGCTGCTCCCCCGGTGTTGGGAATATCATCGCGGTTGGAGCCAATATAAGGCTGGAATGAGAGCGTGCCCGGACCGACCGGGAATGACAGCAACAGCTCGGCACCGTTGACGGTGTTCAGCGGGTTATTGAGGTAATACACCTCGACCGGCGGACGTATCCAGGGGTAGGCATAACCGACTTCGACGTAGTCGTTGACCAGGTAGACCGGCTGTTTGACCTTACCGGCGCGCAAACTCAGCCAGTCGGTAAATTCGTAATCGACATAGGCCCATTCGACAATGGCGTCGAAGTTGCTGTTGGTGCCCCGACCCAGTAACTGGGCTACCACCGACATGTTTTCGCTGACATCCGACGAAATCTGCAGACCGAAGCGGGTATCGGTTTCGAAAGTCAGGTCTTCGGTTATACCGCGGTCACCCAGGCTGCCGATATACCTGTTCTCTGATCCTGTAGCAGAATTTGTATCATCATCATGAATCGCAGCACCGACAGTAAAGAAACCGTCAAACTGGATCGCATGCGCTGAAGCACTCGCCAGCATGGCGACACCGAATGTTGAAAATTTACGCAAAAAAGGACTCATCTCCTCACTACCCCGTGTTATTTTTATATTCAGTAATGTTTTTTTTACTCACTTGATATATAGAAGGTAGCCCATAATCCGGCTTTATCAAGGCTTGCTGACGAAATGACAGCCAGTCGGAATCAGCGGTATAAGCGCCTGTTTATACAGGAAAAGAGGCTGAAGGCGAAACTAGCGTTTTTTACGCTTTTTCTCACGCTTCTTGATGTGCTGCAGCATGCGGGCACG
Organism: Gammaproteobacteria bacterium; assembly: GCA_050049835.1. Taxonomy (GTDB): domain Bacteria; phylum Pseudomonadota; class Gammaproteobacteria; order SZUA-229; family SZUA-229; genus JABDQW01. Next base: position 860 of record JASFVM010000272.1, on the reverse strand, counting down.
CTTGAACTGCTGCCGTTTGGAAAGCGTGTTTTTCTTCTCGGCAAAAGGATTGGCGCCACCCTTGAATTCAATTTTTATCGGTGTGCCCACCGACTTGATGGCATCGATAAAGTAATTGGTCAGGTAGCGCTGGTAACTGGCCGGCACCCGGTCTGTCTGGTTGCCGTGAATGATAATGCGCGGCGGGTTGACGCCGCCCTGGTGGGCATAACGTAACTTGAGACGCCGGCCGCGGACCAGCGGCGGCTGATGCGCTTCCATCGCACGCTGGAGAATACGAGTCAGTCCGGGTGTGGATAAATTTCTTGTTGCCGATTCATAGGCACGATCGATGGCGTCATACAGCTTACCGACATTGGAGCCATGCAATGCGGAAACATAGAATATCTCGGCAAAGCGGATAAACGAAAGCTGTTTATCGACATCTGACTTGATCCTGTCTCTCTGGTAGTCATCGAGGCCGTCCCACTTGTTGATGACCAGCACCAGCGCCCTGCCCGCTTCAAGAATGAAACCGAGCAGATGCAGGTCCTGATCGGCGATTTCCTTTTGTGCATCCATCATCATCACCACCACGTTCGCCTCTTCGATGGCTTGCATGGTCTTGATCACACTGAACTTCTCTACCGCTTGATGGACTGATTTACGGCGGCGCACACCCGCCGTATCGATCAGCGTATAGAGTTTGTTATCGCGTTCGAATGGAATATAGATACTGTCGCGCGTGGTACCTGGCAAATCGAACACGACCACACGTTCTTCGCCGAGAATGCGGTTGACCATGGTTGACTTGCCGACATTGGGTCTGCCGACGAACGCAACCTTGATACCATGTTCTTTGTCTATTTCAGGCTCATCCG
>JASFVM010000271.1:0-3994 GCA_050049835.1 Gammaproteobacteria bacterium | reverse complement strand
GTGCTCTACTGTTATCGGCAACAACTATCCACGTTTTTCTCATTGATTCCTGACCTCTGTATATTCTGATTTCATTATTATTAAACACTAACATGCAGCCGGTGGCCATGACTATGGTCAATTCTGCTCACTACAGACTGTTAATGCGATTTCAACAAATCTATTTGCTGCCCGCGTTTTGCTATGGTGACCGGGGCGCCAGTTTCATTCTGCAGGGTGCCAGCCAGACTCTCAAGCGCATCGGTCTCGCCATGAACCAGCACGACAGGCGGGCGCCCCTCGAAGTGTGCATACCATTGCTGAAGTCCATGCCGGTCCGCGTGTGCAGACAATCCGCCGATGGTATGAATGGTTGCTGCGACACGCACCGTTTCACCCCAAAGCCTGATGTATTTGGCGCCGTCTACCAGCGTGCGTCCCAGGGTGCCACGTGCCTGGAAACCGGTAATAATGACATGACATTCACGGCGCCAGATATTGTGCTTTAAGTGCTGTTTGATTCTGCCGCCGCTGCACATACCGCTGCCGGCGATGATAATAGCGCCGGAGCGTACCCGGTTCAGCGCTATCGACTGATTGGAGGTTCTTGATATATGCAGGTTAGGTAAAATAGAGTCTGCCCTGTTCTGTGTCCACAACTCAGCCATGTCCTTATCAAATAAATCACTGTGACGGGTAAATATCCGTGTTGCTTCGATAGCCAGCGGACTATCGAGGAACACCTGCCAGCGGTCCAGGTGCCAGTCGTTGTAGTGTCTGGCAAGCATGTACAGAATTTCCTGGGTACGGCCAACCGCAAAAGAAGGGATCAGAATATTCCCTTTGCTGTTGGATGTGTTTTTGACCACGTTCTGTATTTCTGCCTGTGTTTCTTCCCACGAACGATGCAGACGGTCACCGTAGGTGCTTTCCATGATGACCAGGTCAGCCTGTTCAATGAAAGTCGGGTCCTGCAGGATCGGCATGCCGGGACGTCCCATATCGCCACTGAATACCAGCTTGCGTGTTTGCCCCTCGTCTTCAAGCCAGAGTTCGACGATGGCGGAACCGAGAATATGGCCGGCGTCTCTGAGGCACAGCGTCACATTGGGCAGGATCCTGACTTTCTTATCGTAAACCAGCCCCTTGAAATGTGACATCGCGAGCTGTGCGTCTTCAACCGTGTACAAAGCTTCGACAGGTTTCAGGCCCTTGCGCAGGCGTTTACGGTTTTCCCACTCGACATCCTTTTCATTGAGAAAGGCAGAGTCTTTGAGCATGATTCGACACAGATCACGGCTCGCGCGATGGGTGTAGACGGAACCGGTAAAGCCCGCTTTTACCAGCATCGGCAGGCGTCCCGAATGGTCGATATGGGCGTGGCTGAGAACGACGGCATCGATGGATTGCGGGTCGAACGGGAACGCTTTCCTGTTGCGCTCCTCGTCTTTTGCACGCCCCTGGATCAGTCCGCAGTCCAGCAGCAGGCGTTTCTCGCCCACGGTTACCAGGTGGCAGGAACCGGTGACTTCTTCTGCGGCGCCGTGAAACTGCACTTCTATAGGCATGGATTTCCCTGGCAGTGGATAGTATCGGGTTGAGCAGTCCGTACTTTGTCAGAACGCTGCATCAAAGCCGATCAATGCGTAGTTCTCACCCGTCAGATGGCCGGTGTAGTATGTTCCTGTCTGGTCGACCGTATCGAGCAGATCAAGATTAACTTCGATAACACCCTTGATATTGCGCATAAAGTAATACGAAGCGGCCAGGGTAACCGAATTCATGTCGATACCTTCATAGACGGTATCGGTATTTTCCAGGTCGCTGGCATCGGTGTAGTTATACAGCAGGGAATAGGCCCAGCGGTCGCTGTAGATATAGTCAACCCCGACAAAGCCACCGAACCACTTGTAGTCTGTGTTGGCATCGATAAAGCCGTTCCATTCGTTCTGCAGCAACTGGGCGAACCAGTAGGTCTTCGGAGTGAATTTTCCGGACAGGTCGATACCGTAGGATAATTTGTCGGTATCCCGATCTCCACTGCCGGTGCCTGCCGGAGCAGTGGCATTCTTCTGTGAACCCGAATAACCGAACAGGCCGATACCAACGCCGCCGATATCTGTACCGATACGCCCGAACAGGGCCTTGCCGCTGTTATTGTCGAACAGGTGGTCCGGACGCTTGTAGCCGGGGCTGTTGATGGTCAGGTTCTCTTCGATGCCGTTGCCGTTGACCCAGCCCAGGGCGAGATCAACCGGGCCGGCAGCATAATCAAACAGAATACCCCGGTCATAGGTCAGACCCGCCATGCGGTAAACCATGAAGTCCTGGAATGTCAGCCTGACTTCGCGTGCAAACATCAGGTCCGATACCTGGAACTGGCCCAGCATCATACCGACATCGGTTCCGAATACATCATCATGGGAAAACCAGGCATCCTCGATAATGACCGAGCCGTTATCACCCTTCTCGGCAAAGATTGCATAAAAGTAATAGGTGATATGGTCAGACAGCGGTGCACTGGAAAGCAGCTTGATCAGGTATGGTGATTGAATATCGGTATCAGCAGACACTTCTTCACCGGTCTCTACATCAATCACTGAGGCCTCGCGCTTCTGGGCATAAGCCTGGGTTCTCAGTGCCAGCGGTACCGAGTCGGGCAGGGCGAGCATGTCATCGCCACCGGATTTGGTGCTATCTTTCCAGTTGGGCAGGCGCATGTTGTCGCTGGCAAACTGCTCGCCAAATTCGTTTAGTTTGGGGAATGCGGCATGACAGGTGTTGCAGCTCATATCGTATTTGCGGGCGAACACCGGCATGGCATTACTCTTTGACGGTATCACCATGACCAGCAGGATTATTATGATGAAGAACGGAAAAGCAAGATTGAAAGCCGCAAGCCGTGGTTTCTGTAATCGTGAAATCATTTTTATGCCCTGCAATATGTCGATTCGAGTAGGATTAAACACATCGGCATATGATACTGCGTAGCGGGTACAGCACCCTGACATTCATCAAGTTTGCGGAATATTTTCTGGATGGCAGAACTAAAAACGGGACACCGGTCCTTGAGGATGAGACCGATATCCCGTTTTTATGGATCAGATATTAGCCGACCCGTGCGCAATGAATTTTGTTAGTTCTGCTAAAAGCAGCTTGCTGTTAACAACCAACGATTGAACTATAGCGCATTCAACCTTAAGCTACGCTGACACCGAATTTAAGCTTGATTTAAGTTTTGAGTGAGCTCAAATTCTTTTTAAAATCAGTTAGTTGAAATAGTATATCATAGTACAGGATCAGGTATTGCCAGTCTTTTCAATAACGGGTCATTAATCGTGTATCAGCCAGGCTGGGCGAGTATAAAAATTACATCGTTACATAATCTCAAGCATGAACCAGGAGCGGGACAATGAAAATTCTTGTTGTTGAGGACGATCAGCAAGTTGCCAGACAAATAGAAGCTTCTCTGAAAAACGCAGGGTATGTGGTTGAAGTGGTACATGACGGCGAGGATGGTCTTTACCTGGGCAGTAATGAGTCATTCGATGCAGTCATTCTCGATCTGGGACTGCCCAACATCGACGGTATCAAGATCCTGCAACAATGGCGTAATGACAACAGGGATATGCCGGTACTGATCCTCACGGCCAGGGATACCTGGCGTGAAAAGGTGGTCGGGTTGCGCGCCGGTGCCGATGACTACCTGTCAAAACCGTTTGAAATCGAGGAAGTGCTGGCGCGTGTCGAGGCACTGATTCGCCGTGCATCAGGACACAGTAACCCGGTGCTGACCTGTGGACCGGTAGCATTTGATACCACCAGCAACCGGGTTTCACTCAATGGCTCGAACGTTGAAATGACTGCACTGGAGCTGGGCATGCTGTCGTACCTGATGCATCACAAGGGTGAAGTGATTTCGAAAACAGAGCTGACCGAACATATTTATGACCAGGATTTTGATCGTGACTCCAATGTAATCGAGGTTCTGATTAACCGCCTGCGCAACAAGCTG
>JASFVM010000042.1:0-12503 GCA_050049835.1 Gammaproteobacteria bacterium | reverse complement strand
CCGATCAACAATGCCGGCGCTTCATAATTGTTGCGCAGGAACTCGGCAGCGGCATAGATATCGGCCACATCCGTGGTGAAGTTGGTCAGGGCGAAATCACCCTTACTGTTACCCAGGCCGGTAAAATCGAAGCGCAGGACGGCAATGCCGTGTTCGGCCAGCAGGCGGCTGATGCGAAAAATGGTGATAGTGTCTTTGCTGCAGGTAAAGCAATGACTGGCAAGGGCGTACGCTTTAGGTGCCTCCAGGGGTTGTTCCAGTCTTGCGTCCAGACGATAGCCTGCACTCCCGGTGAAACCGGTTTTTATGGTTTGCGTTTTCAAAAGCAGTCTTTTCCAGCGGCGGTTATTAAATATAGGCTACTATCCAGTAAAGCTATTCTACGTGAGTGTTGAGTTGAGAAGAAATCCAATGGGAGCGATGCAATGACTGAGACGACTTTGCCTGAAGGCCGCATGCCGGTACTGCGCGTCCCGGCAAGACCGCGTGATGCGAATCTGGGTGGCACTATCTTTGGTGGCTGGATCATGTCGCATGTCGATATTGCCGGCAGTCTGCCAGCACTTGAACGCGCCAAAGGCGGTGTCGTTACCCGCGCCGTTGATTCATTTGAGTTCAAGAAACCGGTATATATAGGCGACCTGGTCAGCTTTTACGCGGACGTTGTTGCCACCGGCAAAACGTCCATTACGGTGAAAGTAGAAGTCTATGCGGAACGTATGCATAAAGGAATTACAGCCTGTGTAAAAGTGACTGAAGCGACCCTGGTCTATGTTGCGATTGACGAGCATGGCAAACCCAGGGCGTTACCTTGAATCAATGGCTTAATTAGTGTTTTGTAATATTTAAGCGCCAGTGTATTATCGGCCTAGATAACAAAGGAGGGGTCATGAATCCTAGAATAATAAAGCTGTCAAAGCTGGTCCTGGCTGTTGCCGCAGCGGGTTTTTCTACCCAGAGTTTTGCATCCGGCTTTGCCTTGATCGAGCAGGGCGCCAGCGGCCAGGGAGCGGCTTATGCCGGTGCTGCCGCCATTGGTGAAGATGCCAGCACCGTTTTCTTTAATCCGGCTGCGATGACGCGATTATCGGGTCAGCAAATCGTAATTGCGGGCCATATCGTTGCGTTAAATTCAGAGTACAAGGACAGCGGAACTTCATCTGATGCGACAGGTGTTCCAGGCTCATTAACCGGCGCGAATTCAGATAATAGCAAGACCGGTTTTGTGCCGAATTTCTACTGGGCTTCTGCGCTCGACAACGGTCTTCACGTTGGCGTTGGTGTCAATGTACCATTTGGTTTGGCATCAGAATACGATGAAGGTTGGTATGGCCGTTACCATGGTCTCAAATCCGAAATTACGACCATCAATATTAATCCAGCCATAGCCTGGAAAGTGACAGATACGGTATCTCTCGGCTTTGGTCTCAGCTATCAGTATGTTGATGTCGAACTCACCCAGAACATCGATTCCAGTGCTGCCTGCTTTAACTTATCCGGTTCACCATGTGGCGCGTTCAGTGATCCTTCCATTGACAGTGGCCTGAAACTGGAAGGCGATGATTCTTCCTTCGGCTGGAATGTGGGTGTGCTGATTGATGTCAGCAACAAGAGCCGTCTGGGAATCGCCTACCGCTCTGAAATAAAACAGGATATTGAAGGTGATGCTACCTATAACCTGTATGCGCCATTACAGGGGATAGTGGACTTTGCAAATACCAATCCGCCCCTTGCCCCCAACTTCAGCATTCTATCGAATACAAGTCTGTCAGCGGCTGCACAGCTGCCAGAGACATTCTCATTGAGTTATGTACGTGATATCAATGTGAACTGGACCTTCCTTGCGGACTATACCTGGACTGGCTGGGGTCACCTCGATAGTATTGATGTTGTCCTGGCAGGCAATGCACCGGGTCAGGATCCGGCTCTTGAACTGGCTTTCAGAAACACCAACCGCGTTGCTGTTGGCGCACATTATAAACCGGGCAATAACTGGATCTTCCGTGGTGGTCTTGCTTATGATGAAACGCCAGTGCGTTCTGATTCGCAACGCACAGTCAGGATACCTGATAATGACCGTACCTGGTTAAGCCTGGGTTTCGGTTATGCGCCATCAACGAGCTGGTCATTTGATGTGGGTTACTCCCATTTGTTTGTTAGCGATACAGGTATAAACAGTAATTTGCCTACATCATCGGGTGCAACCTTGATCGGTACCTATGAGGCATCGATTGATATTTTCAGTGCGGGTGTCAACTTTAACTTCTAGTTGCATAACCTGTACGGAAAAAAGCTCTCCTCTGGAGGGCTTTTTTTATTGCCGCAAATGAAATACAGGTTGCTGCAGTTCATCGACAAGCTGATGTTGTGCCAGCCAGTCTGCGGCATCTTCTGCATCATCCTGAAACCATGCCTTGCTTGAGCCGAGGCGGAATGAATAACCCCATGCATCCATATCGCTGAGCATGCGCTCTCTGCCCATTTCTGGAATATGTTCTGCTAACAGTATTTGCAAATAACAGACACCGTTCTCTTCTTCGTAGTCGCCACCAGCATCGGTATCCAGTTTTTCGCGGCGCTGTTTATCCATGCAGATGTAATGGCAGGCTTCATGCAGCGCCGAATGAACCGGCGTGTCATCGCGTACATAAAGCACATTGCCAACAAGACCGGCTTCAGGCGGTTGCCAGAAGCTACCGGGAATGTTTTCGTTGATAGCGACGTTTTTAACTTGTATGCCATAACGGCCAAGCAGGTTTATCAGGTGGTCAAGCTTGATGTTGCTGCAGCGTAGAACAGACATAATTTATTATGACTGCAGAGGCGCTGAGACACAGAGGAAACACAGGATTAATGCCTGATACTTATTTCGCAGGATAACCATGACTTGTTTACCCGGCGTGGTCTGTTGACAGATAAATCAGTAGTTCTCCGCGTCTCAGCGCCTCTGCGGTATATCCACATTTAAATGTAATGGTGTTTCTTGAATTCCTCGAGCATTGCATTCAAGGCCTGCGCCCGATGACTGATGGTGTTTTTTACTTCCAGCGGCAGTTCACCGCCGGAGCAGTCATGGGTCGGCACATAGAATATCGGGTCATAGCCAAAGCCGCCTTCACCACGCGGGGCTTCTAGAATTCGGCCTTCCCAACTGCCCTGGGTAATGATCGGTACCGGGTCGGTATGGTCGCGCATGAAAACGATCAGGCATTGATAACGTGCAGTACGTTCTGTTTCGGGAACGCCTGCCAGTTCCTCGAGCATCTTGTTGTTATTATCTGTATCGCTGGCATTCTTGCCGGCATAGCGTGCGGACCACACCCCGGGGCCTGCGTGCAGTGCATCAACCTCGATGCCGGAATCGTCGGCAATGGCGGGCAGGCCGGTGCACTCGGCAGCGTGGCGCGCCTTGATAATGGCGTTTTCAACAAAGGTTGTTCCTGTTTCGGGTACCTCGGGCACGTCGAAATCTGACTGCGGTACAACTTCAATACCGCAATCGGCGAACAGTTTGTTGATTTCACGTACCTTGCCCGCATTGCCGCTGGCCAGAACAATTTTTTCTATCTTGCTCATGACTCGATTGCTTTGCGTTGTGCCTGCAGGATATCACTGATGCCTCTCTTGGCCAGTTCCAGCATGGCGTTGAGTTCCTGCTGATTGAAGGCATGGCCTTCGGCAGTGCCCTGGATCTCGATGAATGAATCATTGCTGTTCATCACGACATTCATGTCGGTCTCGGCATTGGAATCCTCGGCATAGTCTAGATCCAGTATCGGAGTACCTTCATAGATGCCAACAGATACGGAGGCGATTTGATGATGCAGTGGATCGGTTGTAATCATGCCTGATTTCAGCATGTACTGAATGGCATCGTGTAAAGCGACCCAGGCGCCGGAGATGCTGGCCGTGCGGGTACCACCGTCTGCTTGCAATACATCACAGTCGAGACTGATGGTGTTTTCACCCAATGCTTCCATGTTGATACCGGCGCGCAGCGAGCGGCCGATCAGGCGTTGTATTTCCATGGTGCGTCCGCCCTGTCTGCCGCGAGCGGCTTCACGGCCCATGCGCGAACCGGTGGAACGCGGCAGCATGCCGTATTCCGCTGTAACCCAGCCCTGGCCCTTGCCACGGAGAAAGCCTGGCACACGGTCTTCAACTGACGCGGTGCAAACCACCTTGGTGTCACCGAATTCAACCAGCACCGAACCTTCGGCGTGCTTGGTGAAATTGCGGGTTATCTGGATGCTGCGCATATCATCAGGTGCGCGCTTGCTCGGTCTCATGCTGTTCTCCGTTTCATTGAATGCGGCGCATTATAACAACACGGCAGGGTGAATGTGCGTGCTACAATGGCTCGCGTTCTGTTCGGGTATTAATGGAGTTCTGCATGATTAAAAGTATGACTGCGTTCGCACGCGTTCAGCAAAGTGAAAAATTCGGTACGCTGACCTGGGAGCTCAGATCGGTAAACAGTCGCTATCTCGATATTAACTGCAGAATGCCTGAGGATTTTCGTGCGCAGGAAGGACGTGTGCGGGAATGCATCAACAATCGGCTGCAGCGCGGAAAGATTGAATGCGGCCTGCGCTTTACCCCCGAACTGGCTACCGAAAGCGGTATAGAAGTGAATGACACGCTGGTGAAGTCCCTGATCGATGCCTGCCAGAAGATCAACAACCGACTCCACCAGCCTTCTGAAATCAACCCGGTCTCCATTCTGACCTGGCCCGGCGTCGTGGCCGAGCCCGAGCGCGACTTTAAGACCATTTATGAAGTGTCTGAAAAGCTGTTACAACAAGCGATAGACCAGTTGATTGACAACAGGCAGCGCGAAGGTGGACGCATGCAGGCGCTGATCGAAAATCGCTGCGCGAGCATGCAGCAAATCGTCGATAGCGTCAGACAGCAGCTGCCGGAAGTACAGCAGCGCTACCGTGAAAAACTGACCGCCAGACTGGAGGAGCTCGATGTCAATGTTGACAGGGAGCGACTCGAACAGGAGCTGGTGTTTCTGGCGCAGAAAATGGATGTCGATGAAGAGCTGGATCGCCTCGATGCGCATTTGAAAGAGCTGTGTGATGTGCTCAATCGTGATGAGGCAGTCGGCCGCAGGCTTGACTTTCTGATGCAGGAGCTCAACCGCGAGGCCAATACACTGGGCTCCAAGTCGGCAGATATATCAACGACACAGGCGTCGGTGGAGCTTAAAGTGCTGATCGAACAGATGCGCGAGCAGATTCAGAATATCGAGTAACTTACATTAACGGCAGAAACGTAAAGATTGATTATTTGATTACCGCAGAGGCGCGGAGCCGCAGAGAGAAACTATTTTTTATTGTCTGCAGGTTGGCCTTGGTAAACATACCAAGGATATTTTTAAAAAAACACCAGTAATTAAATTTGAATTTCCTCTGCGTCTCCGCGCCTCTGCGGTTAACAATTATTTTATGTTGAGCAATTCAAGTTCGAAAATCAAAGTCGAATTCGGCTGTATCAGTTCACTGCGTTGGGTAGCGCCATATGCCAGCTCGGCAGGGATATAAAGTTCCCATTTGTCGCCCACTTTCATCAGCTGCAGCGCTTCCGTCCAGCCCTTGATAACGCCTTTAACCGGGAAGCTGGCTGGCTGGCCGCGGCTGTAGGAGCTGTCAAATTCGCGGCCATCGATCAATGTGCCGCGATAGTGTGTGGTTACGGTGTCATCGATTGATGGCGATGGCCCGTCACCGCTTTCTATTACCTTGTACTGTAACCCGCTGGCGGTGGTGACCACGCCCTTCTTCTTCGCGTTTTCGGCGAGAAATTTTTTACCGACTTCAAGATTCTTCGCTGCCAGTTGCTGTTGTTCCTGCAGCAGCCTGGCGCGCAGTTGCTGGGTATATTCGGCCTTGAACTGGTTCATCTCGCCTTCTTCAAACGCCAGTTTATTTCCGGATGCGGCATCCATAATACCGCGGTTGAGCGCTGAAATATCAAGATCAATGCCCTGTTCCTGCAGGCGCTTGGCAAAATCGACGCCAAAGCTGTAGCTGGCTTTCTGTTCCAGCGTATCCAGACCTTTGGCAGCATCAGCGATAACGGGTGTTATTAGCAGGGGAAACAGGGCAACAAAAGCAAATCGATACATGGTTTTTTCCGGCTCAGTAAAAAATCAAGCGAGCAACTTATCAGCTCATCCGGACAACTGCAATATCAGCTTTGGTTTCAAGTTGTCATAAAGTAGTCGATAATACGTGTTAATTGGCGCTGAACTCTGCCTCTTGAGTCAGGTCTGATAAAAATATCGTACAAACTGGAGTTGTTATGATTCGTTACAAGTTTTTCCTGCTCGCGCTGACTCTGATGTTGCCGGTTTTGCCTGGCACCGCGTTTTCACATATGACCCCGGATCCGGGTGGCCAGGGCCTGCCGTCGCTGGCCCCGATGGTCGAAAAAACAACGGCTGCGGTGGTGAACATCGCAACCACCGGCCACATCGATGTGCAGAAGCATCCGTTGTTAAACGATCCGTTTTTCAAGCGTTTTTTTGAAGGTTACGGCGACATGCCGCAGCGCAAGCAGACCAAGAGCCTGGGCTCCGGTGTCGTGATCGATGCCGATAAAGGCTATATTGTCACCAACCATCACGTGGTTGAAGGCGCAGAAGAGATTGCGGTAACCCTGCAAAACGGTCATCACTTTAAAGCGAAACTGATTGGAACGGATCCAGAGGCAGATGTGGCCGTACTGCAGGCCGATATTGAGGGCCTGCAGGCGATCCCGTTTGGTGACTCGGATGAATTACGTGTCGGTGATTTCGCCGTGGCTATTGGCAACCCGTTTGGCCTCGGCCAGACGGTCACTTCCGGCATCATCAGCGCGCTCGGCCGCACCGGTCTGGGTATCGAAGGGTATGAAGATTTCATCCAGACCGATGCATCCATCAACCCGGGCAATTCCGGCGGAGCGCTGGTCAACCTGCGCGGCGAACTGGTCGGCATCAATACCGCCATTCTGGCTGCCGGTGGCAGCGGCAACGTCGGCATCGGTTTTGCCATCCCCATTAACATGGTACGCCAGATTGCCGAACAGCTTATCGAATACGGTGAAGTCCGCCGTGGCATGCTGGGCGTGATCATGCAAAACCTCACACCCGAGCTTTCAAGGGCTTTTGGGCTCGATTTACATCGCGGTGTGGTGATATCGCAGGTCATCGAAGATACTGCGGCTGAAGCGGCCGGGCTCAAGGTCGGTGACGTAGTCATCTCGATCAATGGGACACCGGTGAAAAGTGCCTCGGCAATGCGCAACATTGTTGGATTATTGCGTGTTGGTGAAGAAATGAGTATTACCGTCATTCGTGAAGGTCAGCAGCTCACGATGAAGGCCGTCATACGCGATGCGAAAGATGTATCGATGAAGGGTACCCGCATCAACCAGCGTCTTGCCGGCGCCACCATCGAAGAGAAGGAGAAGAACGGCAAGACCTATCTGGCGGTCACTGAAGTACAGGAGGGCAGCGCAGCCTGGAATGCACATCTGCGTGAGGGCGACATCATCCTCTCCGTGAATCGCAGGCCTGTCAGTACACTGGCCGAGCTGCAACAGGCTATAGGTGATAAGGACAAGCAGATTCTGCTGAATATCCAGCGCGGGCGCACGGCACTGTTCGTATTGATCCAGTAAACCGTTTATTCGCCGGGTGCGTTATGTGTTATGCACCCAGCGTTCGCCCGTGTCGGTAATCTCCTTTTTCCAGAAGGGCGCGCGTGTTTTGAGCTCCTCAATCAGGTAGCGGCAGGCATCAAAGGCTTCGGCCCGGTGAGCAGACCAGGCGGCAGTAAGCACAATGGGTTCACCCGGTCTGATTTCACCGTAACGGTGAATAATGAGGCACTCGAGCAGTTGCCAGCGTTCCGCAGCTTCGGCGCAGATGGTATCCAGGTGCTTCTGTGTCATCTCAGGGTAATGTTCCAGTGTCATCATATGAACATTGTCACCGATATTGAAGTCGCGCATGGTGCCGACAAAGCTGGTGCTGGCGCCGTATTTGCCTTTGGCTAGCGCTGCTTCGAATTGCGCCAGTTCCTGCCAGGGGTCGAACGGGCTGTCACGGAGCAGAGCGGTCATGCAGAACCTCCGGTGACGGGCGGAAAGAAGGCAATTTCATCACCATCTGCGGCGCGGTCTTCAAGGTGTGCATAGGACATGTTGATGGCACACAGGGTATTGACCGGCATTGCACGGTTGCCTGTGGCCTGGTTCCAGACATCGAGCACAGTTGCATCACTGTCAGCAGCAATGGTTGTTTCGGTTAACCCCGTTTGTTCACAGAGGCTGGCAAAAAATTTAACATGGCATCGCATCAGTCAACTATAACGACTTTATGGCAGTCATGTCACTTGTTAAGCTCCGCTGACGCAAATTGATGAATCTTTAAATATGACGAAACTGAATCATTTTAATGAGGCCGGTGAGGCGCACATGGTAGATGTCGGTGCCAAGCAGGTAACGTCACGCCGGGCGGTTGCGCAGGGTCGTATTCAGATGCAGGCAGAAACATTGCAGCGTATCATCGACGGTAACCATCAAAAAGGTGATGTGCTGGCTGTCGCGCGGATTGCCGGTATCATGGCTGCAAAGAAAACAGCGGAGCTGGTTCCCCTGTGTCATCCCATTGCGCTCACGCATATTGACATCGAACTGTCGACAGATAAACAACGACACTCGGTTGTGTGCCGGGCGCTCGTTGAAACGCGTGGCGTGACCGGGGTGGAAATGGAAGCGATCAACGCTGTTCAGGTCAGCTTGCTGACGGTATATGACATGTGCAAGGCGATTGATCGCGGAATGGCAATAACTGATGTGGGGCTTGTCAGTAAGTCGGGCGGCAAGTCAGGCGACTGGCAAACCACGGCCCCGTTGTAGACGAGTTAGACATTAAGGAAATGAATATCATATGAAAATGCTGAGGGTATTGTTCAAACTTCTTGCTGTTGTGGTTGTGGTGTTGCTGCTCGCACTGGCAGCTTTAATTTTCACCTTCGATCCCAACAATTATAAAGACCAGATTACAGCGCAGGTGGAGAAACAGACGGGTCGTGATTTTGCAATCGATGGTGATATCAGTTTGTCCATTTTTCCGTGGATAGGCGTAAAAGTCGAGAATGTAAAGCTTGCCAATGCCGAAGGCTTCAGTAAAGAAGCTTTTGCGCGTATCTCACAGCTTGATGTCAAGGTTATGTTGTTACCTTTGCTGCAAAAGGAACTGCAAGTCGACAAGGTGAAGCTGCATGGCTTGTTTGCCTCGCTGGAAGTCGATCAGGACGGCAATAACAACTGGTCGGATCTAATGGCGCGGGAAAAGCCGGAAACAAAGCCGGCAGAGCAGGCCCCTGAAACTGAACAGGCGCCGCCGATTGCAGCGCTGGCCATAAACGGTATTGAGCTGGTTGATGCGACGGTCACCTGGAATGATGCAGCAAACAACATACACTCGAGTTTATCCGGTTTCAATCTTACAACCGGCGCGATACGCTTCAATGAGCCGGTGGATATCCAGATAGAAACAGCAATCAAGCATAATGAGCCGCAGCTGGACGCGCTGCTCAACCTGAATACTGCACTAACCTTCAATGAAGCCTTCACCAATATCCTGCTGGATGCCTTGAAACTGAGTGTGTCAGTCAATGCGCCGGGCATACTCAAGGAAAAAATCGACCTGTTGCTGCAAAGCGATATCAATATTGATATCGAGCAGCAAATTGCAACACTGAGTAATACCCTGTTATTCGCTATGGATGTCACGTTGCACGCAGAGCTTGATGTCAAAGATTTGTTATCAGAGCCGACAGTGTTCGGCACCTTGCACACGGATGAGATCAATGCGCGTCAATTATTGCAACGTCTGCAGGTTGAATTGCCCGTCATGGCCGGTGCCGAGGCCCTGACAAAAGTCGCCTATGCCTCCCGGATAAGGGCCGATGCCAGTCAGGCAGAGGTGGATGATATCAGGTTGAATCTGGATGATGCGGAAATGACGGGATGGCTGCATGTAACGGATATTTCCCGTCCAGAGGTGCGCTACAAGTTGCATATGAGTCCGATCAATGCCGATGCCTATTTGCCGCCTCCAATGCCTGAGTCAGATAAGGCTGCTGCAGCTGCAATAACCTCTGCTGATTCTGCAGCCGCCGGTGCGGCAACATCAGCACAGGAAGCTGAAATCGAGTTGCCTGTTGCTTTGTTGCGTGAACTGGATCTGCAAGGTGAACTGACCATGGACTCGGTGACGGTGAGTGAGATTCCTGTCAGCGATATATTGATAAAAACACAGGCTAAAGCGGGCGTGATGCGTGCGGATCCAATCCAGTTCAATACGCTGGAAGGCGCCGCAACAGCAAGTATGATGATGAACGTGAATGGCAATACGCCGGCTTATGCGCTTGGCATGAAGGCGTCGGAGATACAGCCCGGGCCTGTTCTCGATCCCGTGCTGGCCGGTATTTTTGGTCAGAAAGATGTCACCATGGACGGCGCCGCCAATTTTGTTGCTGATATCAAGACACAGGGCTCCCGAATTTCGAAGCTGAAAAGTGCAGCGCAAGGCAATATGCGTTTCGATATGGGCAAAACAATCTTGCAGGGTGTCGATTTTGAGTACTATGTGCGTAATGTTGTTGCTGATTATGTGGCAACGAAGAGTCTTGCGGTTCCCGCTGAATGGCGCGGCGGTTTCGATCCCCAGACAAAAACAGCATTCAATCGGGTGCATGCCAGCGCAGTGATTGCCAATGGTGATGTCACCAACAAGGACCTGGTTCTGGATTCAAGCAGGATAAAGGTCAAAGGCGCAGGAGTAATCAATATTGTGCGTAATGACATGGATTACAACGCGCTGATCGATATTGAGCCGACACGCCAGCAGACCACAGCTGAAAAGTTGCTGGACCAGCCACTATCCGTTCGTGTTCATGGTCCTTTCGAACAGCTGGCATACGATATCGACAAAAACCAGCTGAAGAAGGCACTGGGTGATCTGCTCGAAGCCGAAGCCAAAGCAAAGGTCAAAAAGGAAGTCGAAGAAGAAAAGGAAAAGCTGAAGCAAAAAGTAAAAGAGGAAGAGGAGCAGTACAAGCAGAAGCTGGAAGACAAGCTGAAGGATAAACTGAAAGGCCTGTTCTAGGTGGGCAAGGCCTCTTTCTCAACACGGGTGCTGCGCTGGTATGACCGCCATGGTCGTCATGATTTGCCTTGGCAGCAGCAACGCACACCTTACCGCCTGTGGGTTGCAGAAGTGATGTTGCAGCAGACACAGGTGACCACCGTCATTCCATACTACCAGCGCTTTATGCTGGCATTCCCGGATTTAACAGGCCTCGCTGAAGCATCGCTTGACCATGTGCTCGAGCGCTGGGCCGGCCTGGGCTACTACTCACGTGCCCGGAATTTACATAAAGCGGCTCGTCTGATTATGACTGAGCATGACGGAAACTTTCCGCTCATATTGGAAGAGCTGATGGCATTACCCGGGATTGGTCGCTCAACTGCGGGAGCCATACTTGCCCAGGCGCTGGGTCAGCAGCACACGATACTGGACGGGAATGTCAAACGCGTGTTGTGCCGCTACCATGCGGTGGCAGGCTGGCCGGGTAAAACGGCTGTACAGAAACAGTTATGGCAGCATGCCAAGCGTTACACTCCGACCCGGCGCGTGGCGGAATACACCCAGGCGATCATGGATCTGGGTGCAACCCTGTGTACCCGTTCATCGCCACAGTGTGGCCAATGTCCATTGCAGACAGATTGCGCGGCTTATCAGAACAATACAGTCAAACGCTATCCGGCACCCAGGCCGAGGAAGCAGCTCCCGGTAAAAGCAGCACGGCTGCTTATTCTGACTGATGCGGCCACGGGCAGGATCATGCTGGAAAAACGCCCGCCATCAGGCATATGGGGCGGTCTGTGGAGCCTGCCTGAAGTCAGCCTCGGAGATAAAATTGCCCAGGTTTGCCAGCAGCGCTGGGGCCTGTCTGTGCTGACAAATGAGGATTACGCTCCGTTCAGACACACATTCAGCCATTACCACTTCGAAATTACACCTTGCAAGGTCAGCGTCGCGTCCGGCGAAAAGAAGGTGCAGGAGAATAACGATATTACCTGGTGCCTTTCGCTGGATGCACAGAAACGGGCACTGGCAGCCCCTGTGGCACGCATTATCAGCCGGCACGGGTAAAACTTGACTCGAGACCGACTAGCCTATTAAATACGCGACTTCGCCAGAACGTGGGGAAAGATTCAAGCTGTGATTCTGTTCATAGCCAGATGTCAGGTGGAAGATGGCGTTGTTTTACCTCGTCCCTGGCCCCTCGTCCCTAGCCCCTGTTACAAGTCCGGGTAGCTCAGTTGGGTGAGCGGCGGGACAGGAGCCGCGAACGCACAACAGGATGTTGGGCCGGCAAATGTTATATTTAAGCGAGGACAGGGAGTCCGAGCGCCAGTCAGTTTAGGTCTTTTCA
>JASFVM010000270.1:0-4005 GCA_050049835.1 Gammaproteobacteria bacterium | reverse complement strand
TCTTCAATGGCCTTGTCTGATAGTGTATAAAAATCCATAACAGCCTTTTAAATGAATTTTATTTAAGTATTAACCTTATAACTTTATTATATAAAGCTATTATAGCTAGATAATGAAAGTGCGCAATAAAAATATTTTATAATATACTTATTTTAATCTGTTATTTGATTATATTCTATATTAACGCCTTTTTTATGGTTTTTATATTTATCCTTCGTCCGTTTGTGATTGTACTACGGCGCCACTAATTCGTAAGATAGAGCCCAGCAAGGAGGGTCAATGCGAAAACACATCCTCATCATTCAGGGGCACCCGGACAAGTCACATGACCATCTGGGACATGCATTGGCGACATCGTACAAACACGGCGCGCTGGAAGCCGGCCATGAAATCAGAACAATCAACGTTGCAAACATCGATTTTCCATTGTTGCGCACATACGAAGATTTTTACAGCACCCCTCCAATACCGGCAATTAAAGAATGCCAGGCAGATATACGCTGGGCCACACATTTGCTGATCATTTATCCACTCTGGATGGGCAGCATGCCGGCATTATTAAAGGCTTTTTTTGAGCAGGTGTTTCGCCCCGGTTTTGCCATGGAACCGATTGATGGCGGCAAGAAATGGGTAAAACTGCTCGAGAGCAAATCAGCCCGTATAGTTGTCACCATGGGCATGCCCGCATTTATATACCGCTGGATCTACCGGGCCCACAGCGTGAAAAGCCTGGAACGTAATATCCTCAAATTTACTGGCATAGCCCCGGTAAAAAAGAGCCTGATTGGCATGGTCGAAGAAAGCTCTGCACATCGTGAACGCTGGCTGGAGAAGATGTTTGTATTTGGCAAAAAGGGCTGCTAAGAAAGAAGAAGTATCTGATGAACAGGATCATAAGTTAGCGCCCTGGCTGACTGGTACAGCTGGCGCCTGTGTCTTGTACAAACGTATATCGTGGCCGGGTTGGCTCTTTGGGTTTGTGTCGTTCCTGGCCACATACCCGGTTATCACTGTGTTGCTGGAAAGCATCATGCAAAGCTACGGAATCAAATCATGATAGAAAGTACAGATTCACCTTACATCATCGAGGCAACAAGCAACAGCTACAGGCCTCTGGTTCTCGAAAACTCCAGGCAGGGCCCTGTGCTGGTGAACTTCTGGTCAAAAAAGACCGGACCAAGCCTGCGTCAGTATCCGATTCTGGATCAGATAGTTCACCATTATGATGGCCGCCTGTTATTGATTAATGTAGATACCGACAAGGAAGTTGCCGTTGCCAGAGAATACGAAATAACCAGCGTGCCAACGTTGAAACTGTACCGGCACGAGCAGGTTGTCGAGACCATGCATGGCTTTCAGTCTGAAGAGGATTTATTACAGGTTCTGGAGCAGTATGTCGCGCGTGATTCCGATCTTACCCTGGCTGGAGCCATCAGGCTTTACACTGAAGGCAAAAAAACCGAGGCTTATGAAACTATCGCCAATGCGATTGTTGAAGACCCGCTCAACCCGCGCCTGCCACTGACTTTCTGCAAATTACTCAAACATGAAGAGCGTTATATAGAAGCACTCGCACTGATCGATGCTCTGCCACCACATATACGTAACAATACTGAAGTAGCTCAACTACATGACCTGTTGACGTTCCATCGTGAGGTGGATAACTCCCGTAATATCGACGACCTGGTTAACCAGCTGGAACAGGAACCCGAAAACCTCGAGACCCGTCAACAACTCACCGCGCAGTATGTCGTCAAAAAGCAGCATGAAGAAGCCCTGAAACAACTGGTCAAGATGATGGATATCGATCCGGGCTACAAGGATAATTATGCGCGCAGCAGCATGTTAAAGGTGTTTAACATCCTGAGCTCGGAGCATGCGCTGGTGAAGGAATTCAGACCCAGCCTCAAACGATATGCCCATTGAGCCATACGTACACATCATAAACAACATCTTCAGCCGCGAATAACGCAAATGCGACTTTTGTCCTGCTATCCTTGATCTATAGATCCTGCGTTCTTTACGTTTTTGCGTATTGTCAGGAAATAACTGTCAGCTGAATTCAGAACCACCATAATAAATTATTGGCGTTCATTCGCGTTATTTGCGGCTTTCACCCAGGTTCATCATCACCCGACTTTCGGCAGGTGCTTCAACGATTCCTGTATTGCAGATTCCTCGTATTCAAAGTCTTCCAGCTCACCGGCGAAATAACGGTCATAGGCGCTCATATCGAAGTGGCCGTGGCCCGAGAGGTTGAACAGCAGGGTTTTGGGCTCGCCGGTTTCGGCGCATTTCCTGGCTTCCCTGAGAGTGGCGGCTATGGCATGGCAGGATTCCGGCGCCGGCACAATGCCCTCATTCCTGGCGAATAACACACCGGCTTCAAATGTTTCCAGTTGCGGCACAGCGACCGCATCAACCAGGCCCTCTTTGTGAAGCTGACTCACAAGTGCAGAATCACCATGATAACGCAGACCGCCGGCATGTATTCCCGGCGGCATGAAATCATGCCCAAGGGTAAACATTTTCATCAATGGCGTATGACCCACGGCATCACCATAATCATAAGCATAGATGCCTTTGGTTAATGTCGGGCATGATGACGGCTCTACGGCAACGAGTTGAACATCCTTGCCAGCGGCTTTATCAGCAAAAAACGGGAAGGCAATACCGCCGAAATTGGATCCACCGCCACAGGGCGCAAATATCATGTCGGGATAATCATCGACCATTGCCAACTGTTTGCGTGCTTCTTCACCGATGATGGTCTGATGCAGTAACACATGGTTGAGTACAGAACCCAGCGCATAATTTGTATCGGAACGTCCGGCAGCCTCCTCAACCGCTTCGGATATCGAAATACCGAGAGAGCCTTGTGAATCGGGATGCTCTGCCAGGATCTTGCGGCCGGATTCCGTCATATCAGTCGGGCTGGCAAAAACTTCCGCCCCCCAGGTCTGCATCATCGAACGCCGGTAGGGTTTCTGCTCATAACTGATTTTTACCATGTAGACCCGTATATCCAGGCCAAACATCTGTCCAGCCAACGACAATGAACATCCCCACTGACCCGCACCGGTCTCCGTCGTCAGACGCCTGATACCGGCTTGCTGGTTGTAATAGGCCTGTGCAACTGCCGTGTTGGGCTTGTGCGAACCGGCCGGGCTGACAGCTTCATTCTTGTAATAGATTTTAGCCGGCGTGTTCAGTGCTTTTTCCAGGCGATGTGCGCGATAAAGGGGAGATGGCCGCCACATCGTCAATGCTTCACGCACAGGCTCGGGAATTGGAATCCAGCGTTCGGTACTGACCTCCTGCATGACCAGTGCTTCGGGAAAGATCGCCATCATCGCTTCCGGTGGTACCGGATTGCCATCAGGGCCGAGATAGGGTGCCGGCGGGTTAGGCATATCGGCAATCACATTGTACCAATGTGTCGGGATATCGGACTCGGGCAGGACGATCTTGGTTTGCATATCAGACTCCTCATCGCATGTTCAGGCTGCACTTTAGCAAGAAGATGACGCCCATGTCCTGTCCAGGAGTAATCCTTCTGACTAATCCTGCGTACACGATGGAGGACTCCACGCATGACAATTCACAACCAGGCCGTCAGACAGCCATATTCCTGACTGACTGCCTTGACCGGATAACCGGCATCCTTCCAGTCAACGATGCCGCCACGAAAATAATGAACCTTTGTGAAACCCCGGGAAACTGCCCTGGCTGAGGCGCGGTAACTTCTGCTGCATTTCATACCACTGCAGTAAATCACCACGGGTTCATCGCGTTTGACCAAAGCAGCGACAGCATCCTCGGTAAAGCCGTTCTTGAGATCAAGGGGGTGAGCACCGACGATATGACCCTTTGCATAGAGACGTGGATTATGCACATCGATAAACACCACCTCCTTGTCGTACAGGATCTTTGCTTCTTCTACTGAAGTGGTAATGGAGCCCTCGACGACCTCGGGTGAACCGTATTCTGTGTGCGCCTGCAGCG
>JASFVM010000041.1:0-12601 GCA_050049835.1 Gammaproteobacteria bacterium | reverse complement strand
ATATTCAAATACCAATGCCGATGACCTTAAAGTGGTTACACTTATCGAAATGGGGGATTTACACGGTACGCTGTTACCACATCCTGCAGTAATAAAGAACCCGGATGGCACCGAGAGATTTTCAGAATCTTCCGGTGGTCTCGCAAAACTTAAAACGGTTATAGATCAGATTCGAGATGATAATCCTGATAGCGTACTTTTGTCGTGTGGCGATTTGACTCACGGCAGTGCCGAGACGCTATTTACAGTCGGCGACGCAATGATCAAGGCGATGAATGAATTTGATATTGACGTGTTTACACCAGGTAATTGGGATTTTGGCTATGGACCCGCTGTGTTTCGTCATCGTTTTGCCAGCAAACCTCCTTTACCGCCTATCCCTCCCAATATACAGGTGATGGCAGGCTATGAAGATTGTACGGGCAGTAGTAATTGCACGGAAAGTGCAGGCATTATCAAGGCTAACTTCTCACCAGTAGCAGTCAACTTGTACAATGCAGCGCCGATACCTGCGCCATTAATCGGCAAGCGCGTACTGGATCCATACAAGATTATTGACCGAGGCGGTGTCAAGATGGCGGTGATTGGCATTACTGCCGCAATCGTTCCGCAACAAGCAGATGTATTTAATATTGGACTTCGTTTTACCCAGGGTGTTGAAGAGCTTCCAGAAATCCTTGAGCAGGTCAAAGCGGAAGGTGCTGACCTGATTGTTGTGCAGTCAGAACTGGGTTTGTCGCAGAACATTGAGATCGCTCAAAGCTTTAAAGATATTGATGTGATGTATTCAGCACATACGCATGAAGTAACAACAGGTGCACTACTCGCGGATGCTGATGCTGTTACTCGGACAGATCCTGATTTGCCATTGAGTGGATCTGAAATTAGTCGACTTGCGCGTGGGGCAGCTATCGTTGTTGAAACCAACCGCGATATGTATGTTGGCCGTCTGGATTTGAAAATGGGTGGTGACAAGGTAGTCGATTTTCGCTGGGAAGCCATACCTGTTGATGAATCTGTGCCTGAGAATGATGCAATGGCAGAAGTGGTAAAGGCTATTGAAGAAGACTTTGTGGCAGGTGAGGATGGTGTGGTTAAACGTCACACCTTCCTGCCTGGTGCATTTTGTACTCCCGGTTGTGGTGCGCCCGGAGAACGTGGTCATCAGTTGCTGGAAGACCTCGATACGCCTGTTGGTTATACAGAAACACTGCTTTTAAGGCATCATGTGCTGGAGGATACCCTCAACAACCTGCTGGCTGATGCCGTTCTTGCTGTTTCAGATGGCGCTATAGGAGGTAATCCGCACGGCTGGACAGGTGTTGATATATCCATGAGTAATGGTTTTCGGTTTGGTAATGCCGTTTTGCCTGAATACGATATAACGCTTCGAGATTTGTATACATGGTTCCCAATCGGACCTGCTGTCAATGTTGCAGAATTTTCAGGGCAGGCACTGGAGAAAAGTCTGAATGAAATTCTTGGCGCGGTGTTTGATCGCAATCCATTCCTGCAGCGTGGCGGGTGGTATCTGGGCCTTGCTAATGCAACTCAGAAGATCGATCTTGACAACCGCCCCTTCAGCAGCTCTGGTGGCCGTATCGTCGAAACGACTATTGGTGGAGCACCTTTGGATGGCAGTAAGCGATATGTCTTTGCGTCCTGTTATGCTCATGGTGATGCTATTGATCGTGTATGCCGTACTGGCGGCGGTTCAAACCACATGTTCTTTGAGCTTGCCAATGCAGATGATTACACGAGTGTAATCTCATTGGTTCCGCCTGCTGTGCCCGGCCCTGGCCTGGTGAAACGCATTGCGCCATTCAAATATGTACATCCGGTTCACATGCTAAGACGTTATCTTGATGCTAACGGTACAGTAACCGATACTCAATTCGGTGTTGGTCGTATAGCAACAGTAAACTCGACTGTAGCTGGATACCCACCAGTTCCTGCTCCCGTTCCTGAGCCCGATCCAACATTTGTACAGCCACCACAGGGAGCCGGGCCTGAATTCTTCACTGGAAGTATTGGTCATGTTCATTAAGTAAACCTGTTTAACTATGTGGCTATAAAAGGGTTGGCGAAAGCTGACCCTTTTTTATATTCAAATGTCTGATTCTGGCCGAACGGCGACATACATGAGCGAAAATACATGACCCAATCGGTATTTTTGCTTGTGGCTCTTATATGTATTGATGTTGATCTATCTCAGAGAATTAGTAGATCTACCATGTTAATTTTTTTCCAGGTTAAAATAGAGAATATTTCTGTTGTGGATTATTTCAATGGCCATTGAACTTATAATTGATAATAGATCCGATCCTTCGCACATTATTCGTATAGAGGAAGACCGGAGAGTGTGTAAAGTTCGTTACCATTTACTTAAATGGCCATTTAAAGATAGCTTTGGTTTGTGGGTGGTGCGTGATCGCCGCTCTGGGTTTGACAGAAGAAAATAAGTGGGGTCAGATGAAACTTTCTATTTGATAAGGTTAATCATCTTGTTATTATTAAGATCAATTGTGGCTACAAGGACGGTGCCATGGCTCGTTTACAGCGTATATCTCCCTTAGATATACCCCGGCACATCATTCAGAGAGAGAACAATCGGCAGGTATGTTTTGCCTGCATTCAGGAAGTTTGCTGATTGAATATTCAAAGAAATTCTCTGTGGCGATACATACCTGGGTATTTATGACCAACCGTGCACATCTCCTTGCAAGTCCCTCTATAAATCGCGGTATCTCAGACATGATGCAGGCAGTCGGAAGGCGATGCTTCGCTATTTCAACAGGGAGTATCAGTGTAGCGGGACATTGTGGGAAGGTTGCTTTAAGTCAAGCCTTGTGCGATCCCAATCTGGGTCGGACCACAACAACCCATTGATTACGCGATGAAACCACTTAATATAATGGGCTGATCTCGGCTTAGAGGCCACATTTTCAAGGGGAAAACACAGCTTTAACAAAAGGCATCGAGATTAGGCTGACAAAACCGAAAGGGACGGAGGGATTAAATTATGATCAATGCGGTGATTTGTTTAGGGAATAATCCCTCCGCCCCCTTTAACGCCCCGTGCCACACTCGCCGCCGTGAACCGTTCTGATTTCATCATGAAAAAGCAAGATCAAATGGTGGGCGCGAGTACAGCTTTCGTGGCGCTGGCGGCTCTTTGCTGGGGGTTATCAGGCGGGGTCGGCGGCATACTCATGGCCGGTGGCTGGGATGCGTTCGTCGTGTCATTCTACCGGGGCGCGATCGGACTGCTGTTCGTCCTTGTCTGGCTGATGCTGCGCCCGCGCGGCAACGGACTGGAAAGTCGCAGCTTATGGTTCTGGTCAGCGATTGCCGGTTTCGGCGTAGCTGGTAACTTTGCGTTCTATTTCGTAAGCATCGCGCAGGGAAGCCTCGCGGTTGCGGCTATGTTGATGTACTGCGCACCAGTGTTCGTGTATCTCGTGTCATTCACACTAAAGCTTGAAAGCCCCACCGCACCGAAGTGGGCTGCGATCGCGGTGGTGATGCTTGGTATTGTGTTGCTTACACAGATTTACGACATCGGTGCGAGCAGCGTCACGCCTATCGGCGCAGGAGCCGGGCTGCTTGCCGGGCTGTCCTACGCGATATTCATTTTCGGCTTCAAGTATGCGGCACCGCACGGCAGCCCGCAGGCCATTCTCTCAATAGCATTTGCAGTACTTGCCACCATTCTTATCTGGCCGAGCGATACCGATCAGATCGTTGCAGCATTAAGTGCACCGGATTGGCCTCTGTTCGCAGGACTGGGTGTGCTCGGCGCGGGATTGTCATTCGTTCTTTATGTCATCGGCCTGAATCATACTACGCCGGCTATTGCTTCAGTTGTGGCAATGGTCGAACCGGTCACCGCCTCGCTGTTCGGCGTCGTGTTTTTAAATGAAAACCTGGCTGGTCCGCAAGTTCTTGGTATGGGGCTGATATTAGTCACAGTGACCGTGCTGAGTGTATATTCGAGAGCCAACCTGGTTCGGACCAGCTCAACCCATTGATTACCCACTGAAACCACTTGATATAATGGGCTGATGTCGGCTTAGAAGCCACATTTTCACGTAGAAAACATAGCTTTAACAGAAGAAATCGAGGTCAGACTGATATATATCTAAATTCTGAAAAGAGGATCAGCAGAAGAAGACGGAGGGATTGAATATTGAGCAGGCGCAATACTGGATGATATTTAATCTCTCGGACACTTTATTGAACCATTCTAGTGAGTCGGCCCGGCCGGCCATTTGTCCGCATACCGGTTCATAACTTCCTGTACAGCTTCGGGTACATTCTGCGTCATCATCTGCCTTTTACCGTCTGCCAGGAAGCCGGACATGTCGTAAGGCAGGCGGCGGCCCATGTTATCGAATACGCGTTCCATCAGTTGCGGGTCCAGTG
The DNA here is from genome assembly GCA_050049835.1 of Gammaproteobacteria bacterium. Taxonomy (GTDB): domain Bacteria; phylum Pseudomonadota; class Gammaproteobacteria; order SZUA-229; family SZUA-229; genus JABDQW01. The sequence goes on along the minus strand of JASFVM010000041.1, from coordinate 8,176 downwards.
AACGGGTAGCGGCAATGCCTGCGTTGAGATTGAGTACGCGCCATGGTCGCCATGGATTGCTTCTGTCCTCGTCCATTTTTTTGTTCTCTGAAGCCGCTTGTGCCACCTCCTCTATCAGCTGGCACATTTCGGCAAGATCATTTGTATCGCTCAAACTGTTGACAATCCATGCAAAACCATCCGCTACCCCTTCAAGATTTTCCAGAGCGGCATCGCGACGCACGAGCCAGACTGCCAGCGATACATATATGTGCGACATCCGGTCACGTTGATCCATGATTTCCATCAACCGGAGCTGGTAGGCGAGCCGGTCGACAAGATCCAGGCCGTAATCGGCAAACTCGGTAATCTGATCGGTATCCATCTCCTGGTGGCCACTCTCCAGGATCGATGAGATCTGGTAAAAATCGGACAAGGCGGATGCCAGCGCAAGCGGGCCCAACCCGTCTTCGGTGAGTTTTTGTTTTTTTTCGTTCTCTGCCAGCACTGCCTGCATGACCTGTAAAGTCATTTGGGAGATGGCATCTATTTCAAAAGCCAGTGTGTTCACCTCTAAGCCCTTCTTCTGTATATCCAATTCTATGAAGACTTGCGTTGGTCCCAACCCGAATCAGGGAATCCTTTAGCGTTACCGGCGAATCGAAGTAAATTTCCTTTTGAGTGTCTGTTTACGTCCGAGTGGTCAGGCCGTTAGTGTCAGCGGACACTCATAATATGATTGATCCTGTTCTATACCCTGTAAATTGTCCACATCATAAACTAACTAGAGAATGTCTTGTTCTTTTAAATGTGTAATGACTTCATCAGCAAGTACATCTGGTGTTTTATCCGCCGCTAATAAGACAAGTTCAGGGGCTACCGGCTCTTCATATGGGTCATCGATACCTGTAAAACCTTTTATTTCGCCAGCGCGCGCTTTTTTGTATAGCCCCTTGGGATCACGTTGCTCACACACCTCGATAGGCGTATCAACAAAGATTTCTATAAATTCTCCTTCATTTAGACTATTACGTACTTTATCGCGGTCGCTTCGGTATGGACTGATGAATGCAGTAAGTGCGATGATTCCTGTTTGTGAAAAAATCTGTGCTACAGCACCTATACGACGGATATTTTCTTCACGATCTATGGCTGAGAAACCTAAACCAAAGCGATTTGCGAATTCCTCTCCATGTGTGTCCTGCAACATTGCAGCTCCGGCATTGAGCCCATGACGAACATTATCGCCATCTAGCACAATGCTCTGGTGGCCTGCATGGTGAAGTTTATGATCCAAGGTATTGGCAACGGTGCTTTTGCCAGAACCGCTTAATCCAGTAAACCAGACAACACAGCCTTTGTGGCCATTCCTCTTTTCTCGCATATTCCGAGAGACGCTATGTTCGTGCCAGGTGACATTAGTTATATTTGACATTGTATGTATTCCCAGTGAGTTAATCAGATCATGGTTCGGGGTATAGATTTACCTGGCGTTCTCGTTCACACCAATGACCTCAGGCCGAATATCAAGAGCACAAACATTGATAAAAAAATAATGACAAATATTAATGTCTTCTTATCCTCTTTGTTATTTTGACTATTCATTATTCATTCCTTTAAAAAACAATCTCAGTATTCAAACAATCTACAATTTAAGTATTTTAGCATATGCTGAATCATATTCAGCGTCTGGCAGTTATCAATCTGAAGAAAATTTCACAATTCAAGTGCTTACTGCCCATGGGTAGTCCGTATTGCTGATGTTGGTGCTATCCATGCCACTGCCGCTGTCCGGTTATCAGGTTCAGGTCTAACTGGTCTGACGAGTATCTCAAGAGGAAGAATTCATGGTTGTGTATAGTTCGAATACGTAAGGCTCTTTCAGGAACCATTGTAATTGTGCTGAATGCCCGCTTTTTTGCCACAAGCAGGCACTCATATATTCAGAAATTGATTCACTCCGAACAATTATTGACAGCACCAGGCGCAATTGACCCAAGCAAATAAAGTGAATATAAATCATAATTATTAGCATTTGGTAATATTCACCTGTCGGGTGTACAGTATCAATAACTTACCCCTCTTCATTTGCTCGCACAGAAATCCAGTCCGGTAAGTGCAGTAAAGCAACATCAGCTGTCCAGCATTTTTAAGACCTTTGTCGATATATATCGTGATGACAAAGCTGGAATAAATTTCAGAAAAAAGGAGATGAGGCAATGGTGATTAGCTGTACGCGTCGAGTGATACTCATACCAGCAATCATATTGCTGTCTGCCTGCAGTGGCGGTAGCGACCCCGCCCCACCCAACAACTTTACTGCTTCAGCAATTAAAGTAGAAACCGCTGATCCCCGCATCGCCTTCCCGCTCAAGGTGTCGATGTCGATAAAGGCTGACTATGCTGCGGATAACGTGAGCGTGTCCCTGTTTGCCATCGACAACAATAGTGATCCGGATGTTGAAGCAAGACAGATCCCACTGGGTACGGAAACCATAGCACGGGTGGAAAGCGGGGAACGCTCATACGAGCTGAATGTCAACGTCCCGTCCAGTGTCGAAATACCTGGCCCCTACTACATTGGCGCGGTTGTCGACCCGGCCGATGAAACTGGCGAGACGGATGAGGAAGATAACACCAGCACGACCGAGGTTAACCTGGCCCCAACCAATGACCCGAACATCCTGCTGGCCGAGGTGGCGCTGGACCGTACCGCACTGATTATCAATACTGACGAATATCTTGACGAAGTAGGCCCTGGAAATGTGTATAACGCCGATGCCGGTGGCACCATCACATTAGGCGCCGACGGTCTGGATGTGGGTGAGACGGTTGATATCGAAGCCTATGCCACCCTGCGCATCATACGTACCGACAACGGCACGACGCATGATGTGCCGCTGTATCTGTGGAACTCTGAACAACAGCGTTACATACATGCCTATGGTATCGATCCCGATACCGGCGTACAGGGTGAAATCGAGTGGTTGCCGATGGGCACCTTCACACCTCAACTGGCCGAAATCGTTGGCGATGAAGCAGATCTGGATGACGTTACCCGTAACTCCGAGCATATGGACTTCTATTTCCCCGGCAAGCTCGGCTATGAGCTGGAACAGGCGTTACGTTATCCGCCGACGCCGTGTACCGGTACTTGCGGGCTTAGCGATCCTCTGCCGACTTTCCCGCCACCGGACCTGACCGCAGCCGCGATTGACGAACTGAAAGCCTTTCTTTCAGGCTTGCCGTTCAGCGGGGTGTTTGGTGATGAAAGCGTCAGCCTGGCAGCACTGGATTTCGCGGTGTGCGTCAAGGTTCGTCCGACAGATCCGATGGTCAGCGACAGTATTGCAGCAGATAACGAAGTCTGCCCGGCAATTGATATCTTCCTGCCGCCGCTGCCTCCCGGTACCCCGTCATACAATACCGGCGGCTATGTACCGCGGCACAACACCCCGTCTGAACCACTGACTTCGGGTGACGGCTTTGCCACCAGAAACAACAACAGGCACTTTGCCTTCAATCTCGACTTTGGCGCCAGCGCCACAGCCGACAACAGGGGTTATATCGAGGAAGTGACTGCCGGTATACCGGTCAGGCTACTTGGCAAGGACTTCGATTTCCTGCGTATCACTGCGCGCGCGCAACTGGTGCCTGACTACTACGGCAAGCCGGCTTCTGAGCAGTCGGGCTTCTCCTTTGAAATTCGCTTCCTGAACCAGGTAATCGACGTGTTACCGCCGACCACAGGTTCTGTATCGATATCGCTGGTACAGTATTCGAAAGAAAAAGAAGCAGAGCAGCAATTCTTTGTTGGCCCGGTACCGATGATCGCCGGCGCTTCTATCGGCGGCAGTTTCGGCATTGATTATACTTTCGGCTACGGTGGTGATGATCCATCATTGTTCGGCAGTGGTGCTTCGGCCAATCCTGTAATCTCGGTGGGCACCTCCATCGGCCCGTTCGCCAATCTCGAAGCCGGCATGTTTGCCGGAGTCGGTACCAAGGTGTTCTCTGTCGGCGTGGAAGGTGTGGTTACGCTGCTCGAAGAAAAGATCGTTTATTTCATCGGTACCGAGATCGAAGTGATCGACGATGGTTTCGAAAGCCAGAATGTGGAATTCATGATCACCCAGTTGCAGAAGCTGAGCAATATCTTTACCGGTCCGGTGGGCAAGCTTAACCTGTTCGCCAAGTACACCGTGCCCCAGGTCAAAACCTGTAAATGGAAGTTCATCAAGGTCAAGTGCATCAAGCTGGGAACGATCAAGGCGACCAAGAATATCTACACGACCCCGGCACTGTTCCGCCGCGAGGATATCCTGTTCGAGGACCCGTTTGCCGAGCTTGACGTGGTAATCGTCAATGGTCAGTCACCGGCTTACTTCATACCCTGATCTATGAGCTGGAGATGGTTACTGCCGGCAGCGCTGGCACTGGTTGCGGCCGTACTCGTAGCAGAGTGGTATTCGAGTTCCACGGAGAAAACCCCGGCAGTTGCAACCCAACCTGCCGCCCCGGCAGACAGCACGCCCGTTGCGATGCAATGGCTTTATGGTGTGGCGCAGCGCTATCAGGTGCTGTCCGAGTCTTCCATGCAAATGCAGGCAGCGCAAGGCGCTTCAACCATTCGTGTGCATCTGCAGGGCCAGCTCGATACCCTGACGCTGGAAACCGGTAACGATGATGCGGTGGTCGGCATGCTGTTGTCTTCGGTCAAGCTGAAAATCAATGATACGGAGGATGCTGCTACCAACCGCGCGCTCGGTATACCGTTCAGAGTGCGTTTCGCTGCCAACGGCATGCCGCAGGCGTTCGAGTTTCCCGCCGACGTGTATCAACAGAACCGCAGCATCCTGGAAAACCTGGTGCGTACCTTTCAGGTCAGCCTCGATCGTGGCGACAGCTGGGTAACGCAGGAAACAAACGGCTCGGGGACTTACGAAGCAGCCTATCAACGCACCGGCGCTGCGCAATTTGAAAAATCCAAACGTAAATTCAATACTACTGCAGCCGGCATGGTCAGCTGGTCAGAAATCAGTTCCAGCGAAAGCTTCAGGATTGAAGCCGGCCACAACTGGCTCGCTGAAATGAACGTACAGGAAACCATGCGTTCCGATGGCCAGGGTGGTCCGGCGATGTCAGTGATTAATCATGCGACACTGAAACTGCAGCCGGGAGTACAGCTTGCACTCTCGCCAGACCTGTGGCGTTTTAATGCGGTCGCCGCCGCTGCGGGCACAGCATCGGCTGTTAATCGACCGGTGCCGGATATCTCACCGGAAGAAGCGCGCAAGCTGATCCTGGCAACCGTTCCCGAACTGGATGCGGCCACACAGGGAAGGCTGGGGCTGATACACAAGCTGCGTGATCTGGTGCGCGTCGATGCTTCCCTTCCCCCGTTAATCCTGGACGTACTGAGAACACAGGAACTCAGCGACCGCACCCGCGCCGACCTGTACCTGGTACTGGAACAGGCCGGCACCGACAGCGCACAGCAAGCGCTGGTCGAAGTAATTACCGACGACAGCTGGCCACTGAAAGACGGCATGCGCGCCATCGTTGCGATGGGCGGGGTCAAGCAGCCAACCACAGAAAGCATCACGGCACTGTGGGAGACGGGGCAGTACAGTTCCGGTGGTGAACGTCAGCGGATGACGAATATGGCAACCCTGGCGCTGGGCAGTATCGGTAATACCATGAACCAGGCCGATGACCCTGAATATGCGTCTTTGCGTTCAGACCTGTTGAGTAATGCACTCGGCGCTGGCGATGTTAACCAGCGCAGCAATTATATTACGGCACTGGGTAATACGCACGATCCGACGCTGGCGAATGATGTGGCGATATTACTGGATGATGCTGATCCGGCCATACGTCGTGCAGCGGCACTGTCGCTGGGCTCGCTGGGTACCGACCAGGTCGCTGACAAACTGGTTTCGCAGTACAACGCAGAAAACAACGGCTATGTGCGCGGTGCCATTGCCGAGTCGCTGCAGTCATGGACCGAGCCCACCGATGCTGCGATGACAATGTTCAGGCAGACAGTGCACACCGAGTCTGATGAAAGTACGCGATACAACATTACCGTGCTGCTCAGCAAGAACCTCGACAAATTCCCCGAGAATGAGTCCGTACTCAGGGAAATCATACGCACCGAGCCGTCGCAACGTATTCGCCAGAAAGCCGCCGAAGCACTCAGTGCCCGCCAGTCTCAACCCTGAGGCACATCGTTTAGTTTCACCAGCAATAAGGGACAAACCGCGATGAACCTGGAGATGTAACTGAGAAAAACGTGGTCTGCCCCTGATTCACGCTCTAACTTCACGTGTTCGCTACTTTGTGTGTCTGTTTTCATCCAGATGGTCTGGCCCTTGTTTGTCTGACCAGGAAGTGGACGTTAATTAATTCAGAGTTTCAGAAGATACAGGATATCTTATGCTCTATTGACTTGAATACCAAATTAAAACATTCTGAGTTCCGGGCTCGAAATTATCTGGGCTTTCCCATTTTAAATGATGGGTAAATGAAAACCACAAAATCGGAAAATGGAGAATAATTAATGCAATTACGTCAAGCAGTGATATCGATAAGTATGGCTTTATCTGTTACAACCGGCAGTGTTGTATCTGCAGATGTGGGTAACCGTTATGGCTTACCACAGATCTACCACTCAGAAATCAGCGCCGCTGAAGCTAACAGCCTAACAAGCCATGATAAAGGGAATAAAAGCGGAAACGATTTTTCGAACGCTATTCTTATCGATGTTCGTCGTGCTGCGGAGTATAACGCAGGACACCCACCAAAATCATATAGCATTCCATTCCCGCACATTGACGGGAGCCCAAGTGAGCCAAATGACGCTACCGATTATATAGGTTACGACCTTTCTGGTAATCCGGACATATGCTTTAGTGAACCTGACTGTACCGATGGCACAAATAATGATGGCACACTCAACCCGGATGATTACGTTGCTTATGTTGAAAGCCTGATTCCTGACAAAGACACGCCTATTCTTACTCTTTGCCGTACAGGGTACCGTAGTGTTCAGGCAGCAAACCTGCTTACAAGAGCTGGTTACACAAATGTTCGTAATATATGGGAAGGTTATGTTGGCCAACCAAAGTATGCTTATTCAGGCGGCAGCATAACTCTACCACCAGTGATGCTGGATCTTAATCACGATGGCGTAAATGATGACTTGGATAAAGATGGATGGTCTGGTTTTCAGGGATTACCAACATCAACGAAAAATTCACCTCAAAGAGTCTTCAGTCCGTATAGTTATCTCTATGAATAGTAGAGATTTGTTCGATATCTATTATTATTTATATATTTACTAATGTTAGAACCCTGCTTCGGCAGGGTTTTTAGTTAAATACACATGACCGAACCATTGTGTCATCAGGCGACGCGGGCCGGACCTCTACAACCCTTTGATTACCTGATGAATCGACTTGAAATAATGGCTCGATTACGACTAAGAGGGCGCTGTTATATGGAATAAACACTGCTTTAAGGAGAAAGCACCGTACTTCGTCCCCATTGTTATTATCAGTCCGGTCATACCAAACGCTTTTCCATTTTCCCAAACAAACACGGCGACAATAAAGCCGCCGTGTTATCTATTCGCCATAGGGAATTATGACGATTAATCTCTCCAATCGATTAAATTCTCCCGTGTTTAAATTAACGGTCCAAGACCAAATAACATAACTACCAATACTGACAGGAATACAACAACCAATGTTAATTTCTTCCTATCCCCATCCATTAATTTTCTGTTATCCATAACCCACTCCTTTTTTAACATCTATTGTCAGCATTATTGCCTAACAATAATAATGCTACGCCTGTATAAACAAAATATTCTTGATTATCATCAAATAAAGATCGGTATGAGTGCCAGTAATGAGCTGTATGAAGTGATCCGTGTGGGTAAGAATTTGCCGCGATTGTTGCCATGATCGCAAACAGTCAGTACAGTCTTTTGTGATAGACAGGAAAACGAGTAACCGCTGATATAACCGAGCCGGGCATTTGTTGTGCAATCGGCCGTCGCTAAACTGCCCCGGCGTGCCATTCTCCTTGTATCGCCTAGATCTTGCCGATGACGTTGATGAACATACCCTGCGAATCGAAACTCAGATCGGTCAGGTCGTCGGAGAAATCGGTGAAGTTATAGCCAACACCG
>JASFVM010000040.1:0-12673 GCA_050049835.1 Gammaproteobacteria bacterium | reverse complement strand
TTAATACCATCTACACCGGTCCAGCACAGGTGATCAGAAAACCAGGCAGGTTCAACCCGTTCAATCAGTGCCTTCAGCTTTTTCAGATAGTTGAAATCCAGTGGTTCGGTGCTGCCGATTGACATGGATACACCGTGCATGACCATGGGATAGTGCTCACGAATGCGGGTTAAATAATCCAGTGGCTTGCCACCCTCAACCATATAGTTTTCGGAAATAATCTCAAGCCAGTCGACATCGGGCCGCTCAGTCAGCACCGCTTCATAATGCTCCTTGCGCAGGCCCAGTCCGTATCCGAGGCAGGGCCTGCTATTGTGATAAATGTCTGGGACCATGCAACACTCCTTGATAATATCATCGCTGATAAAAATGACTGGCGCCGGCATGCAAAAAACCGGGACGCCAGTCCGTTCATTTAAGCAATCGCTTACTCTTTGGGTTTATTAACAGAGCCACCGATTTCCTCACAGGCATGTTTGGACATCGTAACAAAGCCCTTTCCTTTGCACGAAGCATGGCCTTTACATGCATTCGTCGCTGTTTTGCAGTCATTATGTCCTTTGCATTTGTTCACACCAAAACAATGAACCTTGGCATCGCTGCCGGCTTGTACCGCTGTCATTGGTGCCGCAGTGAATACTGCAGCTGCTGCTGTAGCCAATGCTATCGTGGTGAATTTTCTTCGATTAATCATATTATTTCTCCCGGGTATTTTTACCCCTGGTTATAACAACGTTAGTTAATGATGTTTATTTGGTTGGTAACATCGGACATTGAAAATAGACCGGTGGGCCATCCGGGAACGATCCAGGCGTGACAACCAGGTGACCGAGACTCTGATGAAGATCTATATCCTCGTCTGATGTCAGTACCGGTACAATCCCGTGTGCCTGAAACCCCGCTGCAGTCCACTCAACGGTGTGGGTAAACCAGCGTCCGCCATTGTATTCAGGGTTCCCCGGTGCCGCCTCGGAAACTGGCAACTGGCCTTGCGGGTTATTGGAATTTGTCACCACATATAAGTTGTCAAATGACTGACGGTTGGACGGGGTCGGTGCAGGCAATGCCGTAGTCCCTTTGGTACCCCAGACTTCACCATCACCGTATACTGACGGCATGAAATTGGGCTGTCCGGGATTGGCATTGGCCGACTGAGCCATGAGCAGCATCAGGCTGCTGAACAATATTGTTAAATATTTACGCATAATGTCTTCCTGTTTTGTTTGGGTTTGAGCTATTAAATGCCCCTGTATTTAACGGGCGACAATAACTATGCATGGAAAAGTTCACGAGTTTGTCTCGCAGATATCACAAATGTATAAAATTTGATGACCTGATGAATAATGCAGCCCGGATTGAGGTACAGTTAGACCGTGTTAACTGAATAAAGAGATCTATATGAAGACCTTTACCCTGACAGTACTGCTGATGACTGCCGCCTTACTGGCATCTGCGTCTGAGACAACTAAACCGGGAGCAAGTCAGGACAGTTACCGGAGACTATCAGATAGCGAATTGAAACAACGCCTGACACCCCTGCAGTATGCAGTCACACAACAGGATGATACCGAACGTGCATTCGATAATGAATACTGGGATGAGAAACGTGAGGGTATTTACGTTGATGTTGTAAGCGGAGAACCATTGTTCTCATCCCGACATAAGTATAAATCAGGCACCGGCTGGCCAAGTTTCTACAGGGCACTGGAAGACGACAACATCGTTACCCGCGATGATTATTACCTGGTTTTCAAACGAACCGAGCTCAGAAGCCGTCATGCGGATTCACACCTGGGACATCTGTTCAAAGACGGTCCCGAGCCAACCGGCTTGCGCTACTGCATCAATTCCGCGTCACTGCGTTTCATACCGAAAGAAAAACTGGTCGAGGAAGGCTATGGCGAGTACCTGGAGGAATTCGATTCGTCCGGTGAATGACCGATTCGAAGTAACCGGCCTCACATTGTTTTAAACTGTGATTTTGCCAGAACGGAAAATCATTCACCCTGATGAGATACAAGGTAACGATCAACAACAGTGGCGAGTGCTTTAACGTCATGCCGGGCGAAACTATTCTTGCTGCCGCCAGGCGTCAGGGAGTGATTTTACCCTACGGTTGTGCTGACGGCGTTTGCGGTGCCTGCATCTATACCATTATCGAGGGTCGGGTCGAATATCCGGGTGGCCAGCCGTTTGCATTGTTTGACGAAGACCTCGAAGCGGATAAAGGGCTGTGCTGTGTCGGTTATCCGGCTGAGAACATGGTGATCGACCTTGAATATCCGGATGAGGATTTTGAACCGTGGGTATGACAGTGATCCGGCACATCCCCTAGTGCGACACTCCCCGGATTCAATTATGTTTGGCGCAGTTTAAAATTCCTGCCTTTTTAATACGATTCCCAGCCGACACGGCATGTCGAGCTAAACCGTAAACCAGGCCGTGGCTCAGCTCGCGTTTGATCATATCCTTGAGGCGTTCTCGCAAGCAGAACATTTCGCGTTGGCATTCGGGGCTGCAATAGTGTCTTAGTTCCCGGATACCTTCATCATCAAAGTCAGGCAGGGATGCAAGTACGATAAGTATTTTTTCTTCGTCGGTTTGTGCATTACACAGGAGCGCTATCGTACTGACTCCATCGACATATCGCTTCCGGGCGTAATATGCGATGTGATCAAAATCATACTTTCTAGCACATCCTGGACTGTTACAGGGCATGATACACCACCCTCTCGTTACTCATATATTTAATGTAAAGCAGCTCATCGGTCACGAATCGTTACAATCCGCTTCTGCCATATTTATAGATGCGAACTTTGTGCCATGTTTGTCATAGCCCTAATAATCAGCACCCTGGGCATTGTTTGAACATATACCAACGGCAAATTGTGTAAAATATTCCAGACACAATTCAGGAATCTCGACAAATACACATAACGCCTGAACAGCATGCAAGCTGTACCCGTTCAGCCAATACTGCTTACTATTGTTATAGCAAATATATAAATATTTTTGCCAAACTGAACATTTATTAACTCATCTGGAGCAAGGAACTGATTGCACTGGCTCAATCCGGCCTGCGACGCCTGACCGTATTCACTGCCGAGCAGGTCGTTCCCGGGAAGCGCCTTCTTCCGCCACGATTGTTTAGCAGGCGTATCGAAGCAGAGATTTTTCGTCGATTGAAATCATAAACCGGTTGAACAAGATGAGGAAATCTTGCAGGCATTCATGTACACAGGAAGGAATGGAATAGCGCCTTTTATTGATGCTTTTCTGCTCTAAACATATTCGTAAACGCTTCTCATTCTTCACCGGTTTTTATGCTGTCCACATCACTATTTGTATATATATCCACAATTTCGGTTGTGTTAATTTAATGCCTATCATCTTTAGATAATCCGGCTCGACTGCGGTTTTTATGAGAAATACCCATGAGTATCGAAGTACTGGAAGACAGGCTCAGGGAAATCGGCCTGATCAATATCAATGATATCCGCTGGAACCTTACAACAGCACAGCTATACGAAGAAGCAATCAGACGGAGAGAGGGTTTCTTCGCTCATCTCGGACCACTGGTAACCCGAACGGGGAGCTTTACCGGGCGCGCACCCAACGACAAGTATATTGTCGACTCGCCTGCCAATCACGAAAACGTATGGTGGGGAAAGATAAATCATGCCTTTTCAGAAGAAGCCTTTGACCGGTTATACAGGAAGGTCTGCGTTTTTCTGCAAGGTAAGGATCTTTTCGTTCAGGACTTGCTGGCAGGTGCAGACAACAACAGCGAATTGCCAATTCGGGTTATTACCCAGATGGCATGGCATTCCCTGTTTTCTCGCAATATGTTTATACGACCGTCAAACCTGGGCCGCACTTTAGGCATTGACGAACCACAATTCACTGTCCTTCACGCACCGCATTTCCATGCCCAACCGACAATCGACGGCACCAGCTCGGAAGCCTTCATCATTATCAACTTTGCCAGGAAAATAGTACTGATCGGCGGCACGCAGTATGCAGGTGAAATCAAGAAATCAATATTCTCCGTGATGAATTACCTGTTACCACAGAAGGGCATATTATCCATGCACGCGTCTGCCAACATCGGTGAACAGGGTGATGTTGCAGTCTTCTTCGGACTGTCCGGCACCGGAAAAACAACCCTGTCGACTGACCCTCACCGACGTCTGATTGGGGATGATGAACATGGCTGGGGGGAAAACGGCGTATTCAATCTTGAAGGCGGCTGCTACGCCAAGGTGATTAACCTTTCAAAGGAAAAAGAACCGCTCATCTACGAAACTACGCGCAGGTTTGGCACGGTCATTGAAAATGTCGGTATCGATTTCCACCATCGGCAACTCGACCTTGATGATGACAGCCTGACCGAAAATACCCGCGCCTCCTACCCTATTACACATATTCCGGGCGCGATATACCCGGGCATGGCAGGCCACCCCGGGAACATTGTCATGCTTACCTGCGATGCCTTTGGTGTTATGCCACCGATTGCAAAACTTAACACCAATCAGGCCATGTATTATTTTCTGTCTGGTTATACTGCCAAGGTGGCCGGTACCGAAGCAGGCATTGTTGAACCACAGGCTACTTTCAGCACCTGCTTTGGTGCACCGTTTATGACGCTTCATCCCCGTGTCTACGATGCCCTGCTTGGTAAAAAAATACGTGAACATAAGGTTGATTGCTGGCTGATCAACACCGGCTGGAGCGGTGGCCCTTATGGCATCGGTGAACGTATGGACATCAATTATACCCGCACCATGCTCGGCGCCGCACTTTCAGGGCAGCTGAACAATGTAGCCATGCGCGAAGACCCGGTGTTCAGGCTGCTGGTTCCGAAAACCTGCCCGGGTATTGCTGATGAAATCCTGCATCCGGAAAGTACATGGTCAGACAAGGCACTCTATGAAACCAGGGCTCAAGAACTTGCCCTGGCATTCAGAGAGAACTTCAGACAGTTTGAGGACATGGTATCGAACGATGTCAAAAACGCCGGCCCCGCTACCGAGTTTCACTGAATCCGGGCTCCGCTGGATTAATGGCTGACTGGTTACCGCAAGATCTAACTGCATTTCATTTATCGCTTAAACACAGCAACCGGCAATCATCAGCTCATATAGATGAGATGGCGCCGCGTTGAGTGCCGGTAGCGGTACACGATCGCAAGAAAGTAGAAAAAAACCGCGGCCAGCAGGCCCAGCCAGATACCGATTGCCTCCAGCCTGAAATAAAACGCCATTGTCCATCCGCCTGCAAAGCCGAAGATCCAGAAAGTACCAATGGAAATCATCATCGGCACTTTTGTGTCCTTGATACCACGCAGCACACCATTGCTGACTGTGGCAACACAATCAAATGGCTGAATAATCGCCAATATTCCCAGCAGCGTGATTGCCAGTGTAATGATGCGTACGTCTTCATCCCTGAAAAAGCCTGAAACCAGCTCCTCTCGAAACAGTCCCACCGCGAATAAATAGGTAAAACCAACACTGACTGCAATCAGCATGGCGGAGTGTGTTGTCCGCTTGAACGCGTGCAGGTCCTTCGCGCCGGTGGCCAGCCCGGTTCTGACCGTTGTCGCTTGCGAGAAGCCGAGCGGGATTGCATAAATGACACCGGCAAGACGCAGTGCCAGCGCATGTGCCGCCAGTGCCTGCACGCCAAAGACGCCAATTACCACGGTCGACAACAGGTACACGCCGAGCTCGCCAATGGTCGCGACACCAATCGGCAGCCCCACCCGGGTGATGGAAACAATACGACTAAAATCGAACGTCCACTTCGCAGAAAGCAGCTGGTAGTGATCAAATTCATCACGGGAAGTGATATAAAGAATATAGGCCACCAGCATCACGCCGCTGACAATGGCAGATGCCAGGCCGGCGCCGGCCAGCCCCATCTCCGGCATGCCCCAGTTACCGAACATGAATGCATAATTCGCCAGGGCATTGACCGGCAGGCCAATGATGCTGACATAGAAAATAATACGCGTGCGTTCATGCGATGCGAGAAAATCATGGAAAGTCACTGAACACACCATAAACAGCAGCGTCAGGCTCATCATGTGTGCATAACCATAGGCCAGCTCGACAACTGCCGCATCGACACCGATCAGGCTCAGCATCACGGGGCTGTGCCATACGATAAATGCACCCGGTATTGAAACCAGGATTGCAAGCAGGAAACCATGCCGGGCAAATTCGCGCACATCAGTATCGCTGTTGCTGCCATGCGATTGCGAAATGAGCGGCGCCAGAGCTGAAATAATACCGCCGCTAAAGTAAAAGATAATCGAGTAATAATCACTGGTCGCGGCACCGGCCGCCAGCTCTGCCGTGCCCAGCCAGTTCATCATGATCACGTCAGTAACCGCCAGACCCATACTGACCAGCGAGGTCAGGATCAGCGGTATCGCGAGCAGGCTCAATGATATCGCTTCATCCTTGATAGACCTGGCGCTTACCTCACTCAACCCATTCACCTGCCTGTTGACGACTTCATGTATTGAAAATCGAGATGCTTCAGATTTATTTGGAAAATAAATCTCACCCCTTCATTTTTTCCAGCTTAAACAACCTTCTTAGCATCAAAACGCAATTTTAAACCCCTATGCTCGTCAATATACAGCGAAATCCTTTTTTAATACATGCACTTGTACTGGTCCGATCTGGTTGGATCTTAATTACAAAAGGGGTAAGCACACTACATACCGCTTGAAGCGATCAGACGCTGCTCATGCTTGCCTATACGCCGGGTACCACGGACGTGGGACTTTATAGTGTTACACCAACAGGTAGCGAATTAATCGAATCGGGCGGCGATGTGTTGAATTATAGTATCGCGAAAAATCAAAGGATTAAAAACAGGAACACAATGAAAGAGGACAGATTTATTTTATTGGCCCATCAAGAACGGAAAATAAATCTGCCCCTTTTCTTCATCATCTTGCTTGCCGATAGTGTCGATAACGGCCTTGGTACTCATGATCGTCGGAACGGTTATAACGATCATGACGGTTATAACGACCATGACGGTCATTACGGTCATTGCGGTCACGGTGCAGATGACGATCATAATCGTCAAAACGGTTATAACGACTATAACGGTCATGATGGCGTGATTCCTGCGAACACGAGGATATGCGTCTGTGTTTCGCATGGTCACCGCGGCGATGTTTGCCAGACCTGTCGCAAACAGCCTTGCAGTCGTCTCCTGGTTCGGGTTCAGGCTCGGGTTCAGGTTCGGGCTCCGGGACTACCAGTGTTGCGGATTCCACATTCAGCACATCGAAAGCCCATTCATTGGTCCGGTTATTATAAGGAGCTACATTGCTGGCATCACAAAACTGCCCGTTAGTGCAATTGTATGCGCTTGTAAAAAACGGATCGCCTGACTGGTCAAAACCATCAGCAAGTGTGGGCCCTGCAGCTTTGTTGTTGTACTGCATTACTGACACTGTGTAATCGCCAGCATCAAGCACAATTTCAAGAGCGGTATCAAATGCCTCTCCAGTATTTGGATCGAATGGCACTGTTCCTGATATACCATCATCATTGTAGCTAATAAAATTACCTTCACTGTCAAACAAAGCCAGTATCGGGTCGAATCCGCCTGGAGGAACCAGGTTGCCAGATACCTGTACACCACCTGCATAACTGTATGTTCGAAGTGTGACGATTGATGGAGCGTCTACAGTGAAATCAAACAGCAGTACTTCATCATCGGCTGCGAGAGTTCCCGTAAACGAAAAATCATTCGCTATTGCGGCTGCGCTAATTGTCATGTTGACAGCAAACAAGGCGCTTATCCCAATCTTGCAATTCATCGTACCCACTCCATTTGTAATAATGATTTGTTGAGTATTGCAGATGTCGGAAAAACTGCCAGCTTTGTCGGAAAAACTGACATCTTATTTGCACTTCCATTGGCCGGACAACACCCTCGCCGTATATTCCATTATTTATCATATAGATATATTGTATTACTTAGATTTTTTTACATGACAAACAGGTGAAAAAGGCACGCCAATGGCCTCTGACGGGGATCAAAACAGGGGTAAATCAGGTGTCGTAGTGACTATTTTTTAACCGTTTTTAAAGATTAAGGCAGGCGCAGCAAATAACTCAAAGGCGCATCCATTGAATCATGACGGCGGGTGGTCAGCCTTTTTGCCAGTAAAGGGAGTATTTGTGGTTAATTCAGAGGCTCAACCTGTCACCCTGCAAGGACTGCGAGAAGGGTCATTACCGGGTGGTCCAGCCAGGCTGCTCTTTTCCCGCTTCAGTTGTCTTCTCTGGACTGCTGTTTTGAAAATGCCTGCAGAATTTCCATCGGTAACGGGAAGATGATTGTTGAAGCATTCTCGCTGGAGATATCATTCAGCGTCTGCATATAACGCAATTGCAGAGTTTGCGGGTTTCTCGACATGACCTCGGCAGCCTGCAACAGTTTTTCAGAGGCCTGCAATTCACCTTCCGCATGTATGACCTTGGCACGGCGTTCGCGTTCGGCTTCGGCCTGTTTGGCAATGGCGCGGATCATGCTTTCATTGAGATCGATATGCTTGATCTCAACATTGGTGACCTTGATTCCCCAGGAAGCCGTTTGTTCATCGAGAATATTCTGGATATCGGCATTGAGTTTGTCTCGTTGTGACAGCATTTCATCGAGGTCATGCTGACCCAGCACCGATCTCAGCGTGGTTTGCGCCAGTTGACTGGTGGCCATGAAGTACTGCTCGACCTGGATGACGGCCCTTTCCGGATCAACTACCCGGAAATAGAGTACGGCACTGACATGTACGGTCACGTTATCACGGGAAATGACATCCTGCGTCGGTATGTCATAGGTAATAACGCGAAGATCCACCCGCTCCATCTTCTGAATCAATGGAATGACGATAATCAGTCCCGGCCCCTTGACCTTTTGAAAACGGCCGAGGAAAAAGATAACACCACGTTCGTATTCCTTGAGTATGCGTACAGCCGAGATAAGAATGGCAAGCAGCAGAAACACCGGTGCCAGATATTGGAACATGTACATGATCATTCCTCCCCGATAGCGTTGTCTACCGGCTCAATTTTCAATACCAGTTTATCAATCGCCTTGACGCGAACTTGTTGTCCGGCAGACAAGGGAGCATTGCTCTCGGCCAGCCAGGACTCACCATCCACTTCCACCCGTCCGCGACCGGTAAAGTCTTGTGTCACTACCCCGGTACGGCCGATCATGTATTCGGCGCCGCTGACGACCTGCCTGTGTCTGAGTGTTGAAAACCGTCTCAGTATCCACAACATGAATCCGCCACCCACCAGTGCGGTGCCGCCGATCAGTGGTGTCGATACAGCGATGTATTCATCATCAAACAGCAGGATAGAGCCCACCGTGAACGCAACCACACCGCCAATACCGAGTATACCGCCACTGGTAACAAACATCTCGGAGATTATAAAGGCCAGTCCGATAGCAAGTAATGCCAGACCGGCATAGTTGATGGGTAAAACCTGGAAAGCATAAAGTGCCAGCAACAGGCAGATCGTGCCGACGACGCCGGGCAGTATGATACCGGGATTGGAAAATTCCAGTATCAGGCCGTATATGCCAATCAGCATCAACACATAGGCAATATTGGGATTGGTAATAATCGCCAGTACGCTGGAACGCCAGTCCGGTGTAATGCGCTCTATCACCAGGGCATCGGTATCAAGCGTAATCTTGCGCCCCTTGACGTCAACCTGTCGGCCATCGAGCTGTTCCAGCAGTGCCGTGAGATCGTCAGCCATAATATCGATCACCTGTTTCTCCAGCGCCTCCTCAGCAGTCAGACTGGCCGCTTGCCGCACTGCCTGCTCGGCCCATGCTTCATTGCGCCCCCTGAGTTTTGCCAGTCCCTTGATATAGGCCGCCGCATCGTTGATGATTTTCCTTTCCATGCTGGTTTTGCCATTCTCGTCCTGCTGCTGTCCTCTGTCTTTTGCCGGCTCGCTCGGCGCCCCGGGCATCCCTCCGACCTGTACCGGTGTTGCCGCACCAAGATTAGTGGCCGGCGCCATCGCCGCGACATGGCTTGCATACAGAATATAGGTACCCGCGCTGGCTGCACGCGCCCCCTGGGGCGAGATGTATGTCACCACCGGCACGTGTGCATCGAGGATGGCTTCTATGATTTCACGCATTGAATGATCGAGGCCGCCGGGCGTATTCATCTGCAGGATCACCATATCAGCACCCTCAGACTCCGCACTGTCAATACCGCGGACAATCAATTCGTGGGTAACCGGCCCGATTGCACCATCGATTTCTACAAGATAGGCCTTGTTATCTGTGGCAACTGCAGCCCAGGCATAGTGAACCAGCAGTGTAAAAACAAATCCAGTAACCAGTCGAGCAAGCAGTTGAACAGGCTGCATATTACGATTCGCTCCGTAGTGATTGCAGTAAATAACACCGCTGTCAAACAAGTATAAACAGAAAACAGAAAGCGGGGAAAGATATAAGCGCTTAACCATCAGCAGATGATTTGATGAAAATTATGTGGATGTATTCTGCTGGCAGTGAGCTGATATGTATATTGTCGCAAACAACACCCGTATCGTGCTGTACGAAATGACGATGAGATGCAGCAGCCGGTATACTGCTTGAAGTCACTTTTTCAAGTGCACGATTGGTCGCCTGACATGTTCCGTATCGACATCACTCAATCTTATACCCTGCTTTTTAGAAGAAATGGCGGTTTCAAGCCTGATAACCCGTCATTATTTACATTTTTATAGCAACAAAAACATATAGTTACTCTGGTCTGACCCTGCTTCTATCGTTGCAATTTATCTGATCGTTATCGGCGTTCTTGGCCTGGCTGGCAACCACTGATAAGCTCCTCGTACTGAATTGACGCCGGTCTCCCCTCCGGCATGAAAGAGTATAATGCCGATCATCTGACAGCTTGACTCGTAAACTCGACTTCAACACAGCGCATATACAGGGCTATCTATGGAAGCAATCATCGACCAGGCAGTGAATCTCAATATCGTTAGCCCGGGAGAAGCACTGCTGCGCATAATACTGTCCGTGCTGCTCGCTTCGGTACTGGGCCTGGAGCGCGACTTCAAGAATAAGCCGATCGATTTTCGAGCATTCAGCATAATCGCTCTGGCCAGCTGCGTACTGGCCATTATGAGTCAGGAGATATACGCTGATTACGCATCCGCCGAGCATGTTGTCAGCATCGATCTCGCGAAGATTGTTGCTGGAGTGCTAACCGGCATCGGCTTTCTGGGAGCAGGCGCGATCATCAAGAACGACAAGGGTATTGTTATTGGCACGGCGACCGGTGCAAGCATCTGGGCATCTGGCTCGATCGGTCTCACTATCGGTTTCGGATTTTACGCGCTTGCATTCGTTACTTTTCTCATGCTCGCAATTATCCTTTTAGCAGGCGGTGCGCTGATGAAACTTGTATACGACAAAGATGACCATCGTGATTCGAAAAACCACTGAGTGTTCGACACGGGAACATAGCTGGCATGATCACATCGCTATGCCTGTGAACTCACGGACAAGCGGCGATCTCCTCGACCGGTATAACTGGAGATGGTGAACCGGGGGCTGAATAATTTCAGCGGAACAGAAGCGTGGATAGAAATAAAGTCGAAGTAAATATAGTTACTCAGGTCCGACCCTTTTCTGCAGTTTCTCGCTGGCAATATTTGCGGTTTGCCTCCAATGCGAACGAGAAAAGTAGCCAATGACCACCAGGCCAACAATGATATGAACTCCGATGGCTGCGGCAAAGATTTTTGAGTTACCTGCCAGAAACTGTTCAGGGCCGGGAATGAGAGGCGAGTAAAAGGAAAGTGCACCCAGATTGAACAAAACTATTACGACCAACAAAGCCCTGGAACCACGAAATACCCACCAACACCATATGCCGTAGATAGTCTCAACAACGATTGCCAGCGTCGGGATTCCGTAAAGACCCGACCCAAACCTGGGTGATACGATACCTGGTGCAAGCGCAATGTCTTGAACGTGAGTAATCAGATCGAGAACGATGTGAGAAGAGACAGCGACCGCTAATGCAAGACCCCAATACGGCATTTTGAGAAGTTTAGAAAAAACCAGCCACACTGTTAATCCCAAAATAAACGTTGCGGCAATTGAGTGTGAGTAAGGCATATAAGCTAAATGAATATCGTTGAGCGCCCTTACTTGCGGCTCAGTTGTAGTGACTTCTATCCCCATAAGATTAAACGCCACCCAAAATATCTCAACCAGCTGGACTGATAGCAGGACAGGAATAACGGGCACACCAGGCCATCTTTTATTTATGACCAGTGCCGTTGCAGCGTGATTGATTGCATTCACTTAGTAACACCTTAATGAAGCCTGAAGTTAAAGTTGTTATTCGACATGAGCATCAGCAGTAGCGTCATCACCTGCAAATAGCCAGACATTCAGATCACCGGCGTTCCCGGATTAGCCTTGATGATGATACGCAGACCGATTCTTGCGCCGACAATCGAACTGATCACAGATAATACCCGGCCGCTACACATCACTATCGATAAAGCTGCAACTATTAATGACATTATCCAGGCTGGTATACCAGTTGATTTACCCGTTTTTTTCGTTTCCATTCCTTACAGGTTTT
>JASFVM010000266.1:0-4052 GCA_050049835.1 Gammaproteobacteria bacterium | reverse complement strand
ACCTCACTAGGCAGTACGCTGGTACTGAAACTGATCTCGGACAAACCTGTATTCTCCAGCCAGCTCGGAGTCTACAGCCACCGCCTCGGCGACACCTGGCTTGCTGGCGGCGCCTCCAACAGCGGCGGCAAGGTATTGCTGAAATATTTCGAGCCGGCGCGCCTGCAGCAAATGACTCCGCAACTGCAGCCCGATTCACCCACCGGGCTGGATTATTACCCGCTCGCAGAGCCCGGAGAGCGCTTTCCCCGCAATGATCCGGCACTGCAGCCACGTCTCGAGCCACGCCCGGATAGTGACGTGGAATTCTTCCAGGCCATGCTCGAAGGTATCGCGGAGATCGAGGCCGAGGGCTACAGGACCCTGTCCCGTCTGGGTGCACCCGTGATAAAAAAGGTTTTTACCGCCGGCGGCGGCAGTACCAATTCAGCCTGGCGTAGAATACGCGAACAGAAACTGGGTGTGCCGGTGGAGATTGCCGCGCACAGCGAGGCCAGTTATGGTGCAGCATTACTGGCAAGACGTGCTGACAATGATTAAGGCATGCAGGCATATTGTGTTATTGCCCGCTTGATCAAGCTACTGAAAGCCCGAACCGGCACGACATGAAAAAGCAATAAAAAGATGCCCGTTACTCAGACATAAACAAGGTACCTGCACGGGGTCTCACACTTTGCAACATCTGGAGCAACTATGATTAATTATGTTAAAGGCATCAACGACTGCCTGAGCGGATTTGGTCTTATCTTTAAAGCCGGCATCCGGCGCTATGTCATCATACCGCTACTGATCAATACCGCGTTGTTCGCCGGCGCCATTTACCTGCTCAGTCAGCAGATGGACCTGTGGCTGGAAACGTTGCTGCCCGGCTGGCTGTCATGGCTGGAATGGCTGATCTGGCCGTTATTCGCGATAACGATATTGTTGATCGTGTTTTTTACCTTTACCCTGATCGCTAACCTGATATCAGCTCCGTTCAACAGCTATCTTTCTGCCAGCGTCGAGAAAAAGCTGACCGGCTCGGGGCCGGAAAATCTTGTTTCGGAGCCGGTCTGGAAAACGGTGGTCCGCACCGTGGCTGCCGAGATCCGCAAGACCCTGTACTTTCTGATGTGGCTGGTTCCACTGGGGCTGCTAACCATTATTCCAGTGATTAATATTGTCGCTCCTTTTGCATGGTTCCTGTTCGCTGCCTGGTCATTCTCGATTGAATACATGGATTCGCCATTAGGTAACCGTGGCCTGTTGTTTGAGGAGATTCGCGAATACAATCGCAAAAACAGAATGCGTTCGCTTGGCCTGGGTACCGGCGTATTCGTGATGACCAGCATTCCTTTTCTCAACTTTCTTGCGATGCCGGTCGCTGTATGTGCTGCCACGAAGATGACCATCAGAACATCCGAACAAAAATAGTTATGGAAAACAGAATTACCGAACTCGAAATAAGGCTGACCCACCTCGAAGACACCCTCGAGGTACTCAATCAAACAGTTATTGAACAGCACAACCTGATCGATCAATTACAGTTGCACATATCCATCCTCGAGAAGAAACTCAAGGCCGCAGCTACATCGAATATCGCATTGGAGAGTGAAGAGACGCCCCCGCCCCATTACTAGTTACAGGGGCGAAGGGCAAGGCAAGAGTGGTGAGTTGCGAGAAAGGTATTAACAAGCTGATGAATTTATTTCATCAGCGCATCGACAGCCTTGTCGGTATCAACTGATTCTTTTGCTTTTTCAGCATCTACTGATTCAGCGCCTTTTTTCACATCGCCTTCCTTGACCGCCTCAGTTGCCTTGTCCTTATCAACAGAATCCACCGCTTTTTGCTTGTCTACAGATTCATTCAGCTGTTGTAAATCGACCGCATAAGTACTGGTGCAAAAGCCCAGAGAAACCGCAAGTAATAGAATATTACGCATAACAATCCCCTTTATATTTCAGTTTGAAAAGTCGCAGGATTGTACGGTATTTTTAATCCAGTTTGTAATTATAAAAAAACATTTAACAGAGATCACGGCAGCAGCAGGCGTTGCCGTAAAAATGATTTTTCAAACATAAGGACACGAAAATCTGCAATCCGCAGTTCCAGCATATTATGATAATTACGCCAAACATGATTGAGATAGCAACCGGGTTCATGCTGATGCCCCTGACCGCTTTAGACTGTCAATTCAAATTGAGCTTCCGCACACTGCCGTCAGCATACAGCTGCAATCAAGCAAAACAGCCCCTTGCGGGGCAGTCATCATGCAGATCGAGAATAACGCGTGATTTAGAATGTAAAAACACCACTAACCGAGACCATATCAAGGTCTGCGTCAAGATCATACACTTCGTATTCTGCACGCACCGCGAAAGAACCGATTGCAAATCTTGCGCCTACGCCATAAGCGGGATCTGTTCCAGAATCGCTTTCAGTTAAAGTGCCAAAAGTTGCGTCTGAATCCCAGCTCAACGCACCCGCCTTGGCGAAGACACCAAACGGCCCGAAGCTGAGACCAGCCAGACCATACGCATTAAAACCTTTCACTTCGACATTACCGGCGTCGGTAGAAGGGTTACCGAAATCGACATAGGACGCTTCAACAGCAAAATCAACCAGCGGAATAAAACCAATGTTATACCCGCCAAATATTTTATACGCTGAATCACTTGCATCGAAATCAGCCTCTTTCACCGAAGCATCGCCAACACCGGCACCAATATAAAAACCACTGTCTGCGCCGGCAACAGCAACAGCAGGCATACCCAGGAAAAACCCTGTTAAACAAATGCACAATAACCTGATATTTTTGAATCCCATCATCTCAACCCCATTACGTTTAATATTATTTTTTCACAGCAATCTTATGCGAATCAGTATAGCACCGCCTCATTCGAGAAAACATAAATCAACTCAGGCGTTTGAATAAACCAATACTCAGAAAGGACAAATTCTCGGATTGCGTCGAGTCAATGTTGGATTGTCGCTTCAACCGGCAGCTGGTGGACATTCATGAAATTAAACCTGGAAACAGGATAATAATTAGAAACCGGATCAATTTTCACATCCAGGTAAAGCCGGTTTGTTTACATGTCAGGCAATAGTTACTTACATGTCGACAGAAATCTTGCGGTCTTGCCGCTGCAGGGATCAGATTCAAACCTTCTTTCCTCTACTGCCTGCCGCTGCTTGTCTTCAGATACAGTCGCGAGCTCAAGCTCGGCTTCCAGCACACCGGCGGAGGCTGCCTTGTTTAGCCAGGTAATCGCAACTTCAGGATTTTTGTTGATGCCAGCTCCATGTGCATAGATTTTGCCAAGATAATATTGCGCCTGCGCGTTTCCTTGTTTTGCCCTGTTGTTCAGCCACTCCAATCGAGTCTTGTTGTCAGCGTTCAGTCCCTTTTTCTCCAGATCCCAGTAAAGTAACTTGAAACGCGCTGTTTCATACTTCTGATTAGCCGAGCGCTTAGTCCAGTATATTGCCTCTCTTTTATTCTGATTTACACCCGTTCCGGTTTCGTACATCTCACCGACTTTGAATTGCGCTTCGGGATTACCCTGTTTTGCCAATTGCAGCTGGGTATCAAAAAAGTCATCGGCCTGGACGGTCGCAGGCAACATCAGTGTTAATAGCGTTATCACAAAGGCACTGAGACCAGCGGTGAAACCGCCAGTGCGGGAGTGTATTACTGAATACAAATCAATATCTTGCACGATTATTTCATTTAACAAGTTATGCGATGCCAACCCATATCAATTGTGTACCTGCCTGCCAACTTAATAAAATAATACCACAATAGCCAGCAGGTCAATCATGACAACAATCAAGCAAAGTATCTGCTGTTCAGCGAATGTCGCCCGCTGCCTTTAGCAGGCCGTCTGCCTGGATTCCGGTAATTTCCACCGAAAGCCATACTCGCATATTCAGATAATGATTGAATATCATAAAATAAACCCGCTCTGGAGGAGCGGGCATGGAGGTCTGCCTGAAGACCAGGCTATGGTGAAAATTACCTGCTAATGGAATTACCATCCCTGTCAGATAAATAACGTTCCACAGGT
>JASFVM010000265.1:0-4093 GCA_050049835.1 Gammaproteobacteria bacterium | reverse complement strand
GCAGTTGGCACTTTGCACAAATTAACACCCCGGTATTGCAACCTGATTGCCGCATGGGCCATGCTGGCGGGTATCATAATATTCTCGGGTAGTCTTTATCTGCTGACCATGACCGGTATTAAATGGCTGGGAATGATCACACCCATTGGCGGCATAAGCTTCCTTGCCGCCTGGCTGTCCCTTGCCCTGGGCTACCTCACCGCCGGGCACACCAGAGAGGACTGAATATGGCCACGATTTACCACCAGGTAGGTGTCAAAGCGCCACTGGAAGATGTGTATCAGGCAATATCAACAACAAACGGTATCAGTTGCTGGTGGACCAGGACCCGTGGCAATCCTGATCGGGGTGGCCGACTCGAATTTTCGTTTGATGACATCAGCGTCATCGTCGAAGTAACTGACAATACACCTGGCAAGCACGTCGAGTGGACTGTGCTCGGCGATGAAGGTGAGTGGCTGGACACGCGTATCTGTTTTGATCTGGATGCAGAAGAAAACCAGGTGATTGTGAATTTCCAGCATGCCGACTGGAAGCAAACAACCCCGATGCTGGCCCACTGCAGTACAAAATGGGCGGTTTTCCTGTTGAGCCTGAAAGACTATCTGGAGACAGGTACCGGCAAACCGTTTCCGAACGACATACCTGTCAACCACGCGGTTTTCAACTAGGACGAATTCGCCTGCCCCGATTTTTTCTGCTGCGCGGCCGAGAATATTCCACGCAAGATGGCTACTTCACGCCTGCTAATCTGTGCACGGTTGAATAAACTCTTCAGTCGCCGCATGATTACTTCAGGATTGGTAGTACCGAAAAACTGAATATCTTCCATCATCTGATACATATGTTGATACATGCCTTCAAGCTGATCGGTGGTCGCCGGTATATCTTCTTTTTGTGTTTTGGGTTTTAGTGATGTCGCCGATGAAGCCGATAGTAAAGCCATGCGTATCTCGTAACTCAGTACCTGTACTGCAGCTGCGACATTGAGCGAGTTATATTCAGGATTGGTAGGTATATGCACCAGGCCGTTACACATCTCCACCTCTTCATTGGTCAAGCCGCTACGCTCCCGCCCGAACACAATGGCAATATCACCCTGCTGTGATTTCTCGATGCACTGGCCGGCACATTCCCGTGGATCATATACAGGCCATTGTACTGCTCGCTCCCTGGCGCTGGTACCCGCCACCCAGACACAACCATTCAGTGCGTCTGCCAGTGAATCAGTGACAACAGCATCGCCCAGCACATCATCAGCCCCGGCTGCCCGGCTGTATGCTTCAAAGGTTGGATGCTCCTTCGGAGCAACCAGATAAAGCCGCGACAAGCCCATGTTTTTCATCGCGCGCGCGGCGGCGCCGATATTGCCGGGATGGGAGGTATTGACCAGTATAATTCTTATATTTTCAAGCATGGCGGTATTCTGCTATGCTTCGCGTCCAAATTACACCGCTCTTTGAAAATCAGTCATGCATCCAATGGTAAATATTGCCGTGCGCGCAGCTCGTGCGGCTGGAAATATAATTATGCGCAACATGGACCGGATTGACCGTCTCACTGTTGCCAGCAAGCGCAGCAATGATTTTGTGACGGAAGTCGATCATCAGGCAGAAGCTGCCATCATCGACGTTCTCAAACAAGCCTATCCGGACCATGGTATCCATGCAGAAGAAAGCGGCAGGCATGACGAAAACGCTGAATATCAGTGGATTATCGACCCCCTCGATGGTACGACGAATTTTCTGCATGGTTTTCCGCAATTCGCCGTCTCGATTGCACTGCAACACAAGGCAAGGCTTGAAGCAGCGGTTATCTATGATCCCTTTAGCCAGGAACTGTTTACGGCTGCGCGTGGCGAGGGTGCACAACTGAATGAAAAACGAATCCGTGTTTCCGGTCATGTGGGATTGAAGGGTGCCCTGCTCAGCACCGGCTTCCCTTATACTGACCAGAGCTACCTGGACACCTACCTCGATACCATGAAAGCGCTGATGGCACCGACAGCCGGTATTCGTCGCCCCGGCTCGGCGGCACTCGACCTGGCATGGGTCGCTGCCGGCCGTACCGATGGTTTCTGGGAATTCAACCTCAAGGCCTGGGACATCGCTGCCGGCGCCCTGATTGTGCGCGAGGCCGGCGGCATTGTGACTGACTTCTATGGCAAGGGCGACTACCTGGAAAGCGGCGATATTATTGCCGCCAGCCCGAAAGTTTTTCCCGAAATGCTGAAAATAATTGAACCTCGTGTACGCAACAGTGAGTATGCCCAGCGCCACAAGCACTGAGACACGGGCTCAGTCCGGCAAATTATGCATTTTCAGCGGCCCATTCTTCCGGTGTATAAGCCTTGATGGTCAGGGCGTGAATAACACCGCTTTGAATGTGTTCGTTAACGGTAGCATATACCATCTTCTGTTCAGCTATCATGGTCTTCCCCTCGAATTCAGGTGACACAACAACAACATTGTATTTGCTGCCGTCAGCTGTAACCATGGCCTCAGCTCCGGGTATACCGTCTTCAATACATTTTTTGACTTCGCTGGCTTCCATCAAATAACCTCGATTTATTGATCGCGAATAGTACCTCGACCGCTAATTTAATTAAACCCAAATTCTGTAGTTGAACACTGATTTATGGAAACACTTCAACAAATCATATTGTTGTGCCGCCCCGGTTTCGAGAGCGAATGCGCTGCGGAAATGATGGAGCACTCCAGTGACGCAGGACATCCTTGTTACATCAAAACCGGAAAGGCTAGCGGTTTTGTGCAACTGGTCAGCGCTGAGCATCGTGCAATCATTGAACTGCTGGATACAATCTGTTTCAATGAATTGATCTTTGCCCGGCAATGGTTTGCCAGCACCGATAGAATTGAAAGCCTGCCTGAAAGAAACCGCGCTGTACCGCTCGTCATGATTGCGAAACAGATAAGCCTGCAAATAAACAGCAGATTCATCGATATCGAGCTCAGTTACGCCGACACCAACGAAGGCAAGGCCCTCAACCGTTTTTGCAGGGCTTTCAGACCACATTTGGTCAAGGCATTAAAGCAACAGAAATTATTATCCGCGCATGCAAAGATACGCTTGCATATTTTCTTCAGCGATTCATCGACCGCATGGGTGGGTATCAGCCCGATTGACAACAGTGCAAGCGAGCCAATGGGTATACCACGTTTACGCATGCCAAAAACGGCACCAAGCAGATCGACATTGAAGCTTGATGAAGCGATTGGCTGGTTCTTCAGCAAAGACGAACAACAGGCATGGTTCAAGCCAGGCATGCATGCCGTCGATCTTGGTGCAGCACCGGGCGGCTGGAGCTGGCAACTGGTCAACAGAGGCCTGCTGGTGACCGCCGTTGATAATGGCCCGATGGACGGGGAATTGATGAAAACCGGCATGGTTGAACACCTGCGCACAGACGCCTTTACCTATTCTCCAGCGAATAAAACATTCTGGCTTGTTTGCGACATGGCTGAGCGCCCTTTGCATGTCAGTCGCCTGATTGCTCGCTGGTTTAGACAGAGAAACTGCAATGCGGCAATTTTCAATCTCAAACTGCCAATGAACAAACGCTATCAAACAGTAGTTGATTGCAAGGCTGTATTGAACAATGAACTGGACAAAGCAGGCATACAGCATGCTTTGCGCATTAAACATCTATACCATGACCGCGAGGAAGTCACCGCCTGTCTGCTAACCGGCAACAAAGAGAAAGGTATGTGAATCCTGAGCAGGTTCGACAATATCGCACGGTTTTGCTGAAATACAACATTCGCTTCAGGAAAAGATTAGATACATGATGAAAACAAAGGCTTTAAAACCGGAAGATCATTCCTTCTGCATTACCATTGATGAAGAAGCACGCGATTACCTGCCTCACATGGATGGCGCGGCAAATTACGTTATCATCGACAACGTTACTGCGCTGCCTTTAAAAGTTTCTGAAATTTACCGTCGTCTGACGGCCTGATAATGACTAATTCCATCTACTGGTACGATTACGAAACATTCGGAATTGATCCGCGCCATGACCGCCTGGCACAGTTTGCCGGTTTGCGCACCGACGAAGACCTGAATGTCATCA
>JASFVM010000039.1:0-12848 GCA_050049835.1 Gammaproteobacteria bacterium | reverse complement strand
ATTTGGCGGTAATGAATAAGTTATAGATTTATTTAAAACGGTCATAGCCCCGCAGTTTTCTGAAAACTGCGGGGCTTTTCTTTGTCCGTGCTGCATCCTTGTATGTCGATAACTACGCTGGATCGCATGCTGTAGTTCTCAGCCTCGTAGTGAGCCGCTAACGGCAGGCTTGCGGTATATGGCCGTTTGGGTAAATATACAGTGATGTCTGCTTTTGTCTTGATCAGAAGCAGATTCTCAACGCCGCTATCAAACATCCCGAAAACTGCGGAATCACCTATTCTTCCTGCGGAGTTCGCAGCCTGATACCCACAATTCGTTTAGCTGCTTCTTTATGGGTTCTGTATGCCTCGTTGACCCTGCTGGCGTCTATATTCATTCTTTGCGCGATAGCTTCTTTGGCTTTGGATAATTGCCCCAATCCCGTCTCCCTCATGTTTTTCCGTACTTCCCATATAACTTTTTCGGCGATTGCTATGTCTTCCAGAACGCTGTGAGGCTTTTCCAGATTGCTATCCGGGTATGGTATGTTCAATGCCTTTTCCGCTTTTACCCTGTTCATTATTTCCGCAAAGCACTCGGCAATATAGTCCAGTGACACCTGCTCAGGAATACCGCCAGCTTTGACTACCATGGCAAAATCTTCCAACAGTATATAGGCTGATTCGGTGTCACCCGACCTGGCTCGTATAATCAGGTCAGATATGGTTTCGACTATCTGTTTGCTCAGACTATTCATTACATCGTGGATCCGACAGGATTATTAACCACAAATACCATGCAATAATCGTGCGAACAAGAATATTTAACGTGATTACAATTACTTAGAGATAACTTTAAAACCAGACAATCCTGGGAAGTGTAAAGGTGTCAGACAGAATTCAGGTTTCTTTACATAAAGCGTTTTTAGTCTCCAGGTAAACGTTAATGCGTCGCTATGGAGAATTATGCTGAGACTCCGCCTGCAGCTTCGTTACAATTGAACCCGTTTGCAGAACAGCTCTGTATGCCATTTGAACACCCAAACTTGTTGTTTAATGATAAAGTCTTGCCCTGGCCATTTGAGCCGGCCACCAGAAACCGACACCGGGCTTTTCTGTGGTTGTCGCAAACGCAGCATTAACGAACGGTAAATGCTTACCTTCTCTACCCATACTGGACTATCGTTTTTTTGTATTCGTCTGTCCCATGAATAACACAAGGAGATCTGGCCTGTTCGCTGTTTAAATCGTGTAATCAATCAGAAGCATTTGGGTAAAAACAATAATCGGGATGTTTTAGTTTGACTGCGGGTTATATGGGTGTTTAAATTTTCTGCTCTTCGAGTCACTCGTATTCGCACACCTATGGAAGAAGAAACACGTACCGGAAAAGCCGGGCAGATCCCATTTCGCTACAAGATAATTATGGTTGCGATAGCTATGGCCACACTCCTTGCCGTGTGGCTGGTGCCGGATGAGAGGCAACCGACACCTCCACCCCTGCCCGAACTGCCGGCGACACAAATGACCGATGCGGATCTGTTTCAGTCCATGGAGGGTGATCCTGCAGCGATACGGGAGGGTGACAGGGCACGTG
Source organism: Gammaproteobacteria bacterium (assembly GCA_050049835.1). Classification (GTDB taxonomy): domain Bacteria; phylum Pseudomonadota; class Gammaproteobacteria; order SZUA-229; family SZUA-229; genus JABDQW01. The sequence goes on along the minus strand of JASFVM010000039.1, from coordinate 11,270 downwards.
GCTTCATTGCGAGCTTGCGCAGTGACCGCACAGAGCCTGATCCGGATACCGTTTTCGTCGAGGCTATACGGCTGCAGGGTGAGGGTTATCCCGTCGACGCCTACCTGCTGTTTCGCTTCGCCGCGCGTCACGGCCACGGGCAGGCTGCCCTGGTACTGGGTAACCAGGCCGATCCGGCTTTCCGCGATGCAGACATCCCGGATTCGTTGAAAGACCAGCCCGAGCAGGCGTACAAGTGGTATAGCATTGCTGCCGAAGAGGGTGTCGACGAGGCCGCCGCACAACTGCAGGCACTGCGCAAGCGTATGGAGCAGTCTGCTTCGAACGGTGATGAACGCGCCCAGCGCGTGCTGCTGCTGTGGCATTAAGTATTTCGTGAGATTGATAATATGACCAGATTTTTTATGGTGCTCGTGCTCGGAATGGCGCCCCTGCTGGCGATCTGCGCCAAACCAGCTGCTGGCGGTAATGAACCGCTATTGATGGAAGGCAAACGTGAACTTTACCAGCGCGTGCTGGCGATACCAGGTGCCCGCATGGCCAGTGAAGCGGGCGCAGAGGGACACGCAGCGGTGACACCGTTCACTGCCTTCTATGTTTACTCGCGTCGAATGCGGGGTGGAACAGAGTGGGTTGAGGTTGGCACGGATCGGCATGGTACCCGCGCTGGCTGGCTGCCCATCGGCAGTACACTCGAGTGGAATAATGGCCTGACGGCAGCTTTTCGCGACCCGGCCGGACACGATCGGGTGCTCCTGTTCAAGGACCAGGAATCGGTGCGCCAGCTCGCAAGCCAACACAATTCCGCGACCTATGATCAACTCTATCAAGAGGCCGTGCAGGAAAATCTCCCCGCGGACTCTCCGGTGATCGCCATTCAGCCGCCCGGCTACATCGATATTCGTGATGATTTCTACCTTGTACCTATCCGTCGCTACGAGGATATCTACCTGGGAAGCGAGCCGGCACGTCTGCTCCAGGTCTCGAGCGTTCCAATGGTTGCCGAAGAACGTATATCCGACGAGAAACCTGTCGGCTCGCATACCTATACTGCGGGATTGGCGTTCGTCATTGACTCTACCCTGTCGATGGACCCCTACATCAACCGCACCCGGGAAGCAGTCAAGAGAATCTACGACACGCTGGGCAGCGCGAACTTACTGGGCAATGTCAACTTCGGGCTGGTAGCCTTTCGCGACAACCTGGCCGCCGCCCCACAACTGGATTACCTGACGCGCACTTATGTGAACCTGGAACAGGACAGGGACGGGACGGGTTTTCTGTCGCGCGTAAAATCGCTGCAGGCAGCCGATATCTCCAGCCGGGACTTCAAGGAGGATGCTTACGCCGGTGTCAAGCGGGCGATCGAGTCAATGCACTGGACGGGCCATGACGCGCGCTATATCGTGCTGATTACCGATGCCGGTGCGCGTGACGCCGATGACCCGCTTTCCAGCACCGGCCTGGGCGCTGCCAGCCTGCGGCAACTGGCCCTCGACAAGGGCATCGCCATCTTCGTGCTGCATTTGCTGACGCCAGCCGCCAATGCGGATCACGCCCAGGACGCCAGGCAGTATCGCGAGCTTGCCGATTATCCGGATATCGGCAGCCTGTACTACGGTGTGCCCACCGGCAATATCGAGGCGTTCGGCAAGGTGCTGGATGCACTGGCCGGCCAGATTACAGAACAGGTTAGGGTCGTTGCGTCTGGTGGAAAAGTACCGGTGCCCGTACCGACGAGTGATGACGAGCAGCTGGCGAGTTTGCAGGCAAGGGTCGCGAAACTCGGTCATGCACTGCGCATGCGGTATCTTCAGAAAACCGAGGGCGGCCACGTGCCGAACGTGTTCAATGCCTGGATGCTGGACCGCGACTTTCACGACCCGGAACGTCCGACCCTGGATGTCAGGGTGCTGCTCACTCGTGACCAGCTGTCGGAGCTTCATGGCGTGCTTACCCGGGTACTGAATACTGCCGAGGAAGGACTGCTGTCCCCGCAGAACTTCCTCGACGAGCTGAAGAGTCTCGCCGCGACCGTCTCGCGCAACCCCGAGCAACTGGGCGACACCACGGCTACGACCGCGGGCAAGGGCAACAGCCTGGCGGATCTGGGTTTCATTCAGGAATACATCGAGGATCTTCCCTATACCGGTGAAGTGATGGGACTTTCGCTGGATGACTGGCAGAGCTGGTCGACGCTGCGACAGGTCGACTTTCTCAACCGCCTGGAAGAAAAGGTCAGCTATTATCGTGCACTGCACGATCATACCGACCTCTGGGTCAGTCTGGACGGCGGGCCTGTTGGCGGCGATTCGGTCTACCCGGTTCCATTGGAGATGCTTCCCTAGCGTTAAAGCTGCGCCAAACAGGTGTGCCGATTATGCAACAGTCAATATGTGTAACTGCGACGCCGGTCGTGTATCCGGATTGTCTTCGTATGTCGACGTCCGCAAGCATCGCCAGACTTCGGGTCGAGCAGTTTGAATAGCGTGCTTTCCACAACATCGCAAGCCGGGGATCCGCTCATCTATCACCTGCGTGATGTGGTCAAGACCCGCGAAGCAGAGGGAGTGGCTTTTCGTCTGCGAATCCCTAGCCTGCAAATAGCCATGGGCGAGAAGATTGCACTGGTCGGCAAATCAGGCTGCGGCAAGTCGACCCTGCTGGACATGCTTGCCTTCATTTTGCAGCCGTCCGAGGTCGGAGCCTTCCGCTTTCGACCGGAGCGCGAAGAGGATTCGCTCGATATCCACGCCTACTGGAAAAACGGCCAACTCAACCAGCTCGGCGATCTGCGCAAACGATATATCGGCTACGTCATGCAAACCGGTGGACTGCTCCCCTACCTGACAGTACGGGAAAACATGAATCTGTGTCGCAGCGTACTCGGCCTTCGCCCCGACGGGATGGTCGAACACCTGGCTGAAGAACTCGGTATCATCGCCCACCTGGACAAACTGCCGGATAAATTATCCACCGGTGAACGTCAGCGGGTAGCCATTGGCCGTGCCGTCGCTCACCATCCTCCCATCGTGATCGCCGATGAGCCTACCGCTTCTATCGATCCCTATGCTGCCGAAAAGGTCATGTCCATGTTCATCGACCTGGCGGAGGAATTCAAAATAACGGTGATTCTGGCCAGCCACGCATGGGGACACATCAAGCAGCTGGGGTTGCGCCGGCTGAATCATCGGACCGTCCGTGATCACAACAACATGTTCACCGAGACCGTGGTGAGCGGCTGAATCATGGACGCATCCTGGTTCAAGGTATTTCGGCTGGCCAGCCGCGACTATTTTCACGAAGGACTGATGTCGGGCTGTTTCGTACTTGCCCTGGCGGCAGTACTGGGACCCATGATGGTACTGTTCGGGCTCAAGTTCGGGATCGTCGGTGCCATGGTGGATCAGCTGATCGAGAATCCCCTCAACAGAGAAGTTCGCCCCGTCGGCAGCGGCTATTACGACCAGGCCTGGCTGGAGAAGGTGCGCGCACGACCCGATGTCGCTTTCCTGATACCACGCACCCGGAGCATCGCTGCAACCATCGAACTCAATAGTGAGCAATCCTCCCGCATCGTATCGGTGGAGCTGATGGCGTCGGACCGAGGCGATCCACTGTTACCACCGGACAGCCCGCTACCGGAGGACACCACCAGTATCGTGCTGTCGCAGAGCGCGGCCGAGAAACTGGGCGTAGCGCCCGGCGACACAGTGGACGGCAGTCTTGCCAGGCGTTATCGCGGTGAACAGGAACGTGTGCATCTGCCCCTGCGTGTAGCGGCGATCGCACCGGCGCGGGCTTTCTCGCGCGACGGCGCCTTCGTCTCATTGACGTTGCTCGAGGCGCTGGAGGATTTCCGGGACGGTCGGGCAGTACCTGACCTCGGCTGGGAGGGCGAGCCCGTGGACACGAACCGAACCTACCCGGGCTTCCGCCTCTACGCACGCACTATCTATGATGTGGCGGACCTGCGGGATGCTTTCGCACGACTGAATGTCAACGTGCACACACGTAGCGCCGAAATAGAGCTGGTGCAGCGCATGAACCGTAACCTGACAGCCATCTACTGGGCGATTGCGATAGTCGGCCTGGTGGGATTCTCGCTGTCACTGGGCGCAAGCCTGTGGGCGAATATCGACCGTAAGCGCAAGGACCTGTCGATACTTCGGCTGGTAGGGTTCCGCACTGCCGACATTGTCTGGTTTCCGATAGTTCAGGCGTTGTTCACCGCCATCCTGGGCTGGGCGCTGGCGGTCGCGATCTACCAGACCACAGCCTTTGTCATCAACGACATGCTGGCGGCGCAACTGGAAGCAGGACAACAGGTGTGCCGGCTGTTACCCTGGCACTACGCGATAGCCCTGTTACTGACCTCTGCCGCGGCCGTACTCGCGGCGGCGATAGCCGGCCTGCGTTCAGCACGGGTCGAACCATCCGATAGTCTACGCGACCTGTGACAAGGTTTTGTTTATACTGATAGCCGTGGTTGGCTGTATATACCCGGTCGATTTGAATTTCGGGAGTACAGTTAACGGTACGTTTTGCTCATCCGTTCATTGATTCATGCCGATTGAAATAGCGGTCGATAACGGCCGTTGAAGCTCCTTATCGGAACAGCATCACACAGAGAACAGGCGCAAATAGTCCTGAATATTTCTTATCCCATTTTATGTCTGTACACCTTCGAGTAGTAACAATTCCTGTTAAAAACCGATAATGACCGATAACATATGCACGGCCCGAATCAATTACAGCTTCAATCCATAAATGATTGTGCTGGCGATTAATTGCTTTATCTTTCAAGCACCCGACATAAGAATGAACAATTCATCAGAAAATCAACAATCAACCACCGAAGGTACTGCAAAGCTCGTTTATATCCTGTATCTGGTCAGCATCCTGTTCGGCATTACCAGCATCGTCGGTCTGATCATCGCATACGTCAACAAAGATGATGCTCCGGCATGGTTGCAAAGCCACTATCAGTTTCAAATCAGGACATTCTGGATTGGCGCACTGTATTTGCTGATCGGTTTAATGCTTTACCAGGTAATAATCGGATTTTTTATTATCATGTTCTGGATTATCTGGTTAATTGTACGCTGTGCCAAAGGGATGAAATCACTGGATCATGGAAAAGCCCACCCTGACCCGGCAGGATGGCTGTTCTAGATTTATTAAAGTCTTAGCAGACCTTGAACATACGCCCGTACCCGGTGAGCAGCCACGTTCACTGATTGCTGGTACCTGTATCCTGACAGACCGGGTACCAGCCCTGTTGTTCATCAGTAACCGCGAAAGCTTCAGCAACCCAGTAACCGCAGACGCATGCAAGCTCATGGCCGATATATATCAACGGAATCCTGTTGCGTTGCCATGGTGGTATGCGGGCATCCTGCATCAACTTTTTCAGACTGTGCGTGTGCCGGCGTCCTTGCGGCCTTAATTGCTCTCCGCCCTGCCTGAAACGTACAGTCAGTCCCCGGGCAACCGCATCCTGCTTCAGGCCCTTGCCTCTCGCCTGTTCAAGCCTCAACTCAACATGCAGCGTTTCAACAAAGAGCGGCTGCTCACCATCCCAGGCGTAAACATGATGTATTTCATGACTGTTCAATGCCTCCAGTATATATAAAGCATCACGGTAACGGCGTATTTCGGTACCACCCCAGAATACCAGTGGTGCCGCATCTTCCGTGGCAGGCAATACGCTGTCGATAATTTCCTGCAAGATGTTGCGTCGGGGCCTGTCAAAACCGGCAGCATTAATCCAGTAACGTAACACGTTATATTGCCGCGCTTCCGTCAATTGCCTGAGCTTTGTAATCGACAGACTGTTTTGTTGCTGGTTCGACACAGCTGCCAGATCGGTTGCAGCCATCGTCTCGACAATCTCGAGCGTATCCTGTTGCAGCTTTGCCGCCTGTGCCAGGGCCTGACCGGCATTCGGCCAGTTCCGCCTGAGTACCGGCATGACCTGCTTGCGGACATAGTTCCTGTCATAGCTGGTATCGGCATTACTTGGATCATCAACCCACAACAGCTTGTGCTCTGCAGCGTATTCAATTAATTGCTGCTGCTTCAATCCAAGTAACGGCCTTGCGTGATAACCATTGGCGAAAGACTTGATCAGCGGCATCGAAGCCAGTCCGGCCGGCCCGGCACCACGCATCAGTTGCAGTAATAGTGTTTCTGCCTGGTCATCCTGATGATGCGCGGTAAGCAGCACCTCACCATTATCCAGCTCGTTTGCGAACGCACGGTAACGCGCATCACGCGCAGCATCTTCGGGACTTTCGCCGGGTTGCGGTTGCGCATCGACGTGAATGCATTTGTAGGCAATCTCGATATTTGCACAGACATTGCGACAATGCGCATCCCAGCTGTCCGCTTCAGCCTGCAAACCATGGTGTATATGTACCGCACGAACAGACAAACCACTGCGGTAACAGAGGTGCAGTAAAACGTGTGAGTCGATACCACCGCTGTAGGCAACGACACAGGCACGAGACGATTGAACAACAGGCAAACCTTCCAGAACATGCTGGAACAGCCCGCTGAGATTCATTATCAGGATGCTTCTTCCTTGATGAAGTTGCCGTAAGACATCAGGCGTTCGTAGCGTTGATCAAGCAACTCGTCGAGGCCTGATTTCTCGATAGTCTCCAGTGCTCCAACCAGGGCCCGCTTGATGTTTCTGGCCGTGGTATCGATATCACGATAAGCACTGCCCAGAGGTTCGCGTATGACTTCATCAATCAACCCCAGCTCCTTGAGTTTCTTAGCAGTGATACCCATTGCCTCTGCCGCATCTTCCGCCTTTTCTGCGCTCTTCCACAGAATGGAGGCGCAACCTTCAGGTGAAATCACCGAGTAGGTACTGTACTCGAGCATCATCACCCGGTCACCGACACCAATGGCGAGCGCACCGCCGGAACCGCCCTCGCCAATGACTGTGCAGATAATGGGTGTCTTCAGATCAGCCATAACGAACAGGTTGCGCGCAATCGCTTCGGACTGACCGCGTTCTTCCGCATCCACACCCGGATAGGCACCCGGGGTATCGATGAAGGTAAGCACCGGCGTGCGGAACCGTTCCGCCATTTTCATCAGGCGCAGTGCCTTGCGGTAGCCTTCCGGTTTCGGCATGCCGAAATTACGCCTGATATTTTCCTTGGTATCACGTCCCTTCTGATGGCCGATGATCATCACCGGCATGCCATCAAGTCGCGCTATGCCACCAACAATCGCCGGGTCATCAGCAAAACTGCGATCACCATGCAATTCCTGGAAATCGGTGAAGATTCGATCGATATAATCCAGCGTATAGGGGCGCATCGGGTGGCGTGCAAGCTTGGATGTCTGCCATGGTGTGAGTTTGCCGAATATGTTTTTGGTCAGGCTGCGAGATTTTTCCTGCAACTTGGCAATTTCTTCCCCGATGTTAACTTCGGAATCATCACCGACATAACGCAGCTCCTCGATCTTGGCCTCGAGTTCCGCGATGGGTTGTTCAAAATCGAGATAATTTGGATTCATAATATTCTGGATGTTGTTGTTTTTGAATGAATTAAAATAATAATAGCACGCCAGTATTCAGCTCGCCCGGGAATCAGCTGAAATTTCCTCAAGTTTTACCAGTTCACGCAATACCATGGTTGCGTAGCTGCCCGCCTGCAGGCTGAACATCAGCACAAGGTCTGAATTCGTCTGATGACACTCGAGGTCCTTCACCAGCAGACGCATGGCTCTGCGTTGCTGATCAACTCTAGCATCTCTCAATCCCTGTTTGAATACCGGATAGCGATCGACGATCTCTGATTCAATCGCTGCACATTCAGCGGATGACATACTCTCACCATCTCCCCACAGTACTGCGGTTGGATGAATCTCACCCTTCACCAGGCGTTGTTCGAGCTCTGCTGAATGATCATCGCTGAAACAGGCTGAACGGCCATCGAGCATGAACACGTCACCCTGGACATGCCGGTTCCAGGTATCCGTTTCGACCCGCTTCGCTACAATGGCATTGAAAATCCACGAACGCGCGGCCGACAGTAACAGGCTGCGTTTGTGTCGCGCCATGCGCCTGTGCGGTTGCGTGAACATACGTTCAGCATCGGCCAGGTTTCTCAAACCGCGGCCGAAACGCTGTTCACCAAAATAATTGGGTACGCCCTCACGCCTGATGAGTTCACAGCGTTCAAACAGCTTGTCAAAAACAGCGGCATTTCCCGGCTCTATATCGCGCAACCGGATAATAAACCGGTTTTGTTTCAGTGCTCCACGCTGGAGCTTGCGCTGGTGCCTGGTTACCGTGATCAACTCAACACCTTCACAGCAAAAATCATCCCAGTTAATGTCATCCCTGCCGGGCAAATATACGCTGAACCATTGCGTGGTAACCGCATAACGGTCCTTGAGACCGGCATAACCCACTGCATGCTTTTTAACGCCGGCAAATTCAGCTATCCGGGCGGCGACCCAGTCCGTGTTGTTATCACGTTTTCGCACATGCAACCAGGCATGTTCGCCCAAACCTGCCAGCGTGAACGGGAGCTCTTCCTCAACGATGAAGTCTTCCGGTATCGATTTGAACGTTGCGACTGTATCCAGTGACGGGTAAGCATGTGCGAAGCTGGCAAATTGTTCTTGCTCGAAAGCTGACATTTCCTAAACTCCTGGTATGAATATAAAAATCACAGCGCATTCTGTTGCTGCCATGGCAACGGCCTTACTGCTTGTTTTCAGTATCAGCGGTTGCGACCAGATACCACAACTCAAGCCCCTGGGTGATGATGCAGTGATTCTCGCCTTTGGCGACAGCCTGACATTCGGTACCGGCGCAAAACAGGAACAGGCCTACCCTGTTCAATTGCAGACACTGGTTTCCCGCACTGTTATCAATGCCGGTATTCCGGGGGAAATAACGCGTAATGGGCTGAGACGTTTGCCGACTTTATTGAAACAGCATCAACCTGAGCTGGTCATTATTTGCCATGGCGGTAATGATATTTTGCGCCGGCTGAATCTACAGCAAACCAGAAGCAACATCCAGCAGATGATTGATATCAGCCGGGCACATGGTGCACAGGTCGTCCTCGTCGGTGTCCCGGAATTTGGCCTTTTTCTTTCGAGCGCCGAATTCTACACAGAGCTTGCCGAACACAATCACCTGCCAATCGAAAACACCGTTCTCTCAGAAATACTGAAAAACAACACCTGGAAATCCGATCAAATTCATCCGAATGCTGCCGGTTATAACCGAATGGCGAAGAGACTGGTGCAACTTCTGAAAAAATCAGCGGCTATCTGATTGACAGACAATTGTCTTATTTTTATACAATTTGACAATATTTGACGTAGCGTCATATTATGTCCGGCATGTCCGCACAACTGGAAAAACTGCCTCGAAAACAACGTGAATTTCAATTGCGTGAACAATTGATTCTGGACACCGCACAAAACATGCTCCATGAACACGGCTATGCACAGTTAACCATGGAACGCATAGCTGAAGCCGTGGAGTATTCCAAGGGCACAATCTATAACCACTTTTCCAGCAAGGAAGACCTGGTCTGCTCACTTTGCTGCCGTTGTATCAACAATCTTCTTGAACTGTTCAAGCGCGCCTGTGATTATCCCGGCACCACCCGTGAACGCTTTTCTGCAATCGGCATTGCCTACTCGCTTTACCACCAGATGAACCCGCTGGATGCACAGAATATACAGATCGTTAAAACCAATGCGGTACGTGAAAAGCTCAGTGCAGATAAATTGAATCAAATGAACATACTTGAGCATGAAATCACTCAGCTGTGTGTGAACCTGGTGAACGAAGCCGTTGCTAATGGCGATATTACCCGTATCGACAACCATACTGCTGATACCATTGTCTACGGTTTCTGGTCGATGTTGTACGGCGGCATGTTGCTCGCACAGTCAGATATACCACTGGAAGATCTCGGTTTCAGTCCGGTGATTACAACGTTGTGGCACAATTCGCAACGCTTAATGGATGCCTACGGCTGGCAACCACAAAGCAGGGACATGGATAACGACGCGCTGTTTCAAAAACTGTGTTCTGCGCTGTTTGCTGAGGAAGTATACAAACTGACTCATAAGGAGAACCATAATGGTTGAGTTTTACACGCATCTGATTATTCGCTGGCGCTATGCCGTCGTGTTGCTGACGATAGCCGTAGTAATGATAGCCGGCTACGGAGGGCAGCGGCTGGGATTCAGCAATGATTACCGCATGTTTTTTGGTCCCGATAACCCCCAGCTTCTGGCTTTCGAAAAAATGCAGAATACCTTTAACAAGAATGACAATATTCTGTTTGTCATCACACCGAAAGACGGTAAGGTATTTTCTGTAGCGACCTTAACGGCCATCAAGGACATTACCGAAGAAGCCTGGCAAATTCCCTACTCGACCCGCGTCGACTCGATCACCAATCATCAACATACAACAGCCGAAGGGGATGAGCTGATCGTTGATGATCTCGTACCGGACCCGTCGGTGCTGACTAAAGAAGACCTTGACCGGATCCGGGCAATTGCGATTAACGAACCAATGCTGGTGAATCGATTAATTTCACCGGACAGCAAGTACACAGGTATCAATGTAACCGTTCAGCTACCCGGTGAACAGCTGGATGAAGTTCCTGCGGCGGTGGCGTATGCACGTGATATGAAAGCGAAGTACATGGAAAAATACCCCGGCATCGAAATCAGGCTGGTTGGTTTGACCATGATGAATAACGCTTTTCCTGAAGCCAGTCAGGGCGATGCACAAAATCTTTACCCGCTCGCCCTGGGTTTTATCATTATCACTCTGTTGTTAATGCTGAAAGGCCTGAGCGGCACCGTGGCAACATTCCTGATGATCATTTTTTCCATCATTACGGCCATGGGCCTGGCCGGCTGGCTTGGTATCAGGCTGTCACCACCCGTCATGAGTGCGCCTATCATGGTATTAACCATGGCCATTGCAGATGCTGTTCACCTGCTGGTTACCATGAAACACGAAATGCATCTGGGCAGGAACAAGGTCGATGCCATGGTCGAGAGTATGCGCATCAACTTCTGGCCAATCTTCGTCACCACCCTGACAACTGTGCTCGGCTTTCTCAGCCTGAACTTCAGCGATGCACCCCCGTTCCACGACCTGGGCAATATCGCCGCTATCGGCGTCGCTGCCGCCTTTATTTACTCGATCACGTTCTTGCCGGCATTGATTTCCATCCTGCCGGCCAGATCGACACGCG
>JASFVM010000264.1:0-4099 GCA_050049835.1 Gammaproteobacteria bacterium | reverse complement strand
AACAGCGATTCACTCCATCGAAAGCGCGGAAAAAATCTCGGTGTTACCGAACTGATTGCCATTGCGCTTGGCGGTATGGTCGGTGGAGGAATCTTCACCATACTCGGTATCTCGGTAGCCATGATCGGTGCCTTGACACCCATCGCAATTATCGTTGGTGGCATCATTGCCTGCCTGGCTGCTTATTCCTATATAAAGTTAGGTGTCTATTACAAGGATGAAGGCGCAACCTACTCTTTTTATAAGCGGACCTTCAGGGATTCGCATTTTGCCGCTTCCCTGATTGGCTGGTGGGTGATTTTCGGTTATATCAGTACGCTGGCGCTCTATGCTTATACTTTTGCGTCATATGCCATCAGCGGTTTGGCTGTTGCCGATAACGAATGGATAAGGAAATGCATTGCCGGCATGGTGATCCTCGCTTTTACACTTGTCAATGTATGGAGCGTAAAGGGCATGGGTAAGATCGAGGATCTCATGGTATATACCAAGCTGGTTATTCTCGTCGTGATTTCCTTCGTTCTTATGAACAACAGCCAAACCAGTATTCCGGTTCTGTTAAATGAGGACAGTAATCCAGGCGTAATCTCTGTACTCGTCGTAGCATCTATTACCTTTGTTGCCTATGAGGGTTTTCAGCTGGTGATTAACGCGGTTAATGAAATGGAAAAACCGGAAATAAACATTCCCAAAGCCATATACTCGGCGATATTCCTGGCAATGCTGATCTATATTGTAATTGCGCTTGGTGCCATCCTCGCCATTCCATTCGACGATATTATTCGCAACAAGGAATATGCGCTGGCTTCCGGTGCAGAAGAAGTGCTGGGGCACTGGGGAATAGATCTTGTGATTACCGGTGCGCTGCTGGCCACCAGCAGCGCCATCAGCGGCACGGTATTCGGCGCTTCAAGACAAATGGCTGCAATTGCCAAAGACGGCTATTTACCGGCTGTGCTGGCCAAACGGAGTAATCATATTCCTGTTTACGCCATAATCACCATGGCTGTATGCGCATTTAGCCTGATCCTTGCAGGTAGCCTGCAGGTTATTCTGGAGTTTGGCAGCGTAACCTTCCTGCTGGTCTCGTTATTGATGGCCTTTGCCAATTTCAGGATCAGGGATAAAACCGGTTCTTCTATCATGATTACCCTTGTTTCTCTGGCCGGATTACTTGTTGGTACCATACTCATTCTTGCTTACGAGTTTAATAACCAGCCCAGGCAGTTGCTGTTTATTGTCGTCATCTACGCAGTATTAACGCTCGGCTCATGGCTGTATTCCAGGAGCAGGGCCCGTCTCGCGAATAACTGAGAACAGGTAATCATTTAATAGATCTCAACAATCGATTTCATATATTGAAAAAAGGTTCAGGCAGTCAGCATTTCAATTAGATCGGGTATTTGCTGCAAGGCGGTTTGACGACCACGCTCTATTTCCTGATCAGGATGTGAAAAGTCGTTCCATTGCCGGAATCCAGGCATGGGGTCGATGATTAAATCTGCATATTGCGCTTTAAACTGACGCAGATAATAAGCCTTTATCCTGATCGCCCAGTCCAGCATGCCAATGACTGTATCAGGTTTTTTAGCTGGATCGGGGCGGGCGCCTACATCAACTGCCACCACCAGCTGGCCTGGTTCTGCCATCATTTTTGCCTGCTTTGCAGGCAGTTCGCATGCCAGTCCTCCGTCAACAAACAGTCGGCCGTCAATTTCGATTGGTTCAAAGACACCTGGCACCGCCATACTGGCAGCGATGGCTTTTATCAGGTCACCCCTGGAAAAAATTTCAGTTTCTCCGCTGGGAAAGTGAACAGCAGTAACATGGAGTGTGATTTTCAGATCAGCGAATTTGTTTCCATCGCACAGGGTGTTGACGATGTCCTGCAATGCTTCTGAGTCAGTCAAATAGGGGTCAGTAGCAGCACGTGTATAAAGAACAGATTCGCGGGCCGCGGCGGTTAATTTGCCTAACCATGTATGGTCGGATGTTTCGGCCTCGATTAAATAGGGCAATCTCAGATGCGTAAATTCCTTCGAGGAATGTACCTCCTTGACCCGGCCAATAACTCTTTCAATATTGTTATTAAGTGCATACATGCCACCAAAGAGAGCACCAATACTGGTGCCAATAATGGCGGCCGGTTTCAGGTCATGTTCTTCAAGGGCCTGTATAACCCCGAGATGCGCAAGCCCACGTCCGCCACCGCCACCTAATGCAAGTATGAATTCTTTACGTTTTTTCACTGGATTACGCTTGTTTATTTTTGATTAACATAGCATTCTTTTTAACAACAGAGAATGTTAGATAAAGTTACTGTGTCAGGTTGCTGTGCGATACTGGATCATGTAATCATTGAGTGCTTGCATATGACCTCATTTAAAGCTTTTGTTTGCAACTTGATGCAGGTATTCGCGCTGGATAGTATAACTGCTGGTTATGGATGTGCAGGCAAAATTCAGTAAATGCTGTAGTCATGGTCGTTATACTTTGGCAGCCAGCTTTCAGGCTGTTCAGGTGTCTATTGCTTTATCTCAGAAGCAATGTTTGAACCGTACGGCATAGCTGGAGCTGCAATGATTACTATATGGTTCCGCCAGTTATGTTGATCAGGCTCTGACAGGATGTGGTTAAAGTGAAAAACAGCCTCAATTTATTGTCCTACGCAGTGCGCATACCGGTGATCTGCAAATATACCGCACAGATACTGTTGCTGCTTTCAATTCTCACGCTGGCACCGTTTATTGTTTCAGTGATCACTGCTGACTACGTCATTGCGCTTCATTACCTGACAGTCATCATTCTGTTATTTTTGATTTCGGTTCCCCTGTCACGTATTTCTACGCCCGCACACATCCAGACTAATGAGGCGCTGGTGATCGTTGCACTGGCGTTTATATTTTCCTCCCTGATTATGATCTACCCGCTTATGGCCAGTGGTCTGTCATTTACAGACGCCTTGTTCGAGGCCGTATCGGGCGTTACCACCACGGGTTTGACGACTGTAACCGGCCTGCAGGACCAGTCTGTCGCTTTCCTGTTTGCCCGTGCCTGGATGCAGTGGACTGGCGGTCTGGGCATTGTGGTTCTGTCTATTGCCCTGCTGATGGGTCACCATATCGCCGCGCATCAGCTGGCGGGGCCCTTGAGCAGCGAAACGATGGCCACCACCGCACGTACTCATGCCCGGCGTATGCTGATTATTTATGTTGCAATAACGCTGATTGCTCTGGTAATCCTCTGGTTCCTTACCGGCAACGGATTGAATGCACTGCTACATGTGCTTGCCGCTGTATCAACCGGTGGCTTTGCTCCCGATGACGCCAGCCTTGCAGCATTCGAGAGCCTGCAAGTGCGCTATGTGATCATTTTGATTGCTTTCTGTGGCGCAATACCGTTACCACTCTATTACCTGGCATGGCGCATGCATGTCAAGGCATTCTTTACAGACGTCGAGTTTCGCGGCCTGTTGCTATTGACAGTATCCGTTTGCGTATTGCTCGTTACTTTCCTGCATCTCAGATCAGGTTTCTCTCTTCAGGACAGCTTTATACATGGAATATTGCTCGGCATCTCGGCTCAGACCACTACCGGATTCAGCAGTCTTGATATCGTCAGTCTCGATGACAGTTCAAAAATCGTGACGATTCTCGCCATGCTTGTCGGTGGTGGTATGGGATCGTCCGCCGGTGGCATCAAGGTACTGCGCCTGTTGATACTGTTACGTCTGGTTCAATTACTCATCCGCAGTACAGCTTTATCCAGTCACGCTGTAGTGAGCGCCCGGCTGGGAAACAAGCTGCTCGGGGCAGATGATATGCAACGGGCTATGCTGCTTATTACGCTCTTTGCAATGGTCATACTGGTATCATGGTTGATCTTCGTGTTTTACGGTTATCCGCCACTGGATGCGCTGTTCGAGGTCGTGTCAGCGACCGGTACTGTGGGTCTGAGTACTGGTATTACCGATGCAGACCTTCCGGCAGTACTCAAAGCCCTGTTGTGTATTGATATGCTGGTCGGGCGAGTGGAGATTGTAGCTTTGCTGATCGTGCTGTATCCTCCCACCTGGTTTGGTAAAAGGGCACAATTCTGA
>JASFVM010000263.1:0-4109 GCA_050049835.1 Gammaproteobacteria bacterium | reverse complement strand
CTGTTAATAGGACAGGCCGTGGGTCTTATTCAACCACACGGCCTGCAATAACTGAAGAAAACAACGAATAATTCCGGATTTAAAGAATACTGAGTGCCTTATTTAAATCAGTTACTCGCCACTTTCCACTTTTCCCTCTTCGCTGTTTTTAGAGCCAGTAGACGAAGATAAACAGGCCCAACCAGACCACATCCACAAAGTGCCAGTACCAGGCAACAGCTTCAAAAGCAAAATGGTTGTCCGAGGTGAAATGGCCTTTAATGGCACGAATCAGCATCACCGCCAGCATCAGGGTACCCATGGTAACGTGGAAGCCATGGAAACCGGTCAGCATAAAGAAGGTGCTGCCGTAAATACCCGAATCCAGCGTCAGCCCCATCTCCTGGTAAGCGTGGACGTATTCTTCAACCTGGAAGAACAGGAAGGTGATACCCAGAGCAACGGTAGCAGCCAGCCACAGAATCAGCGGCTTGCGGTGGTCCTGGCGCAGACCATGGTGTGCGATCGTGACGGTAACACTGGACAGCAGCAGGATCGCGGTGTTGATGGCCGGCAGCCCGCTTGGACCCATTGATTCCTTCGGTGCCGGAATGGCCGCATTATCCGGGTTGCTCAGTACCGGCCAGACAGCATCAAACGCAGGCCAGAGCAGCTCGTGCGTCATCGCATTATTGCCACCACCGCCCAGCCAGTCGACTGCGAATACACGCGCGTAGAACAGGGCGCCAAAGAAAGCAGCAAAGAACATGACTTCAGAGAAAATGAACCACAACATGCCTATACGGAAGGAACGATCAACCTGTTGGTTATAGTTGCCTGCCATTGACTCCTCGATGACAGCACCAAACCAGCCGAAGAACAGGTAGGCAATCAGCAGCAGGCCAACCGGCAGTATTATGCTTAACTCTCCCGAATGGATTGTATTAACTCCTCCGATAACCGATGTAGTCAGAGCAATTGTTCCAACAATCGGCCATTTGCTTGGCTCCGGTATAAAGTAATCACCATGATTTGTTGTAGACATTGTTATATTTCCTGGTTTGAGTTATGTACCAGGGAAGCCGTGTTTTGCGGTGTCCCCGATGGTTTTATAAAAAATGTATAGGATAAAGCCAGCTGCTTGACGTCATCCGGAAGCTCCGGATCAACAACGAAAATGACCGGCATTTCTTTTTCTTCACCTGCTTCCAGTTTCTGCTCAGTAAAGCAGAAACACTCGGTTTTCTGGAAATAGGTTGCTGCCTTGCCCGGAGCGACGCTGGGAACAGCCTGGCCGATAATTGCATGATCCGTCAGGTTTTTCGCTATATAGGTTATGCGAGCCGGTTGACCGGGGTGTACCGTCACTCTGCGTTCCTTTGGATGAAACGCCCACGGCATACCATCATTCAATGAAGCCAGAAATTCAACTTCGATGCTGCGGTTTGCATCGACCTGTATCATCGCCGTTGATTCAAGCTGGTCTCCGGATGTCTTGCCGTTGATTCCGGTCACATCACAGAAAACATCATAGAGCGGGACCAACGCAAAACCGAACCCGAACATGCCGATTACAATCAACATTAAGCGGCCGATTACCCTGGCATTGCCGGGTCGTTCCTGGTTCGGATGCGATGTCACTTGCTTCGTCCGTCCAGATCCGGATTACTTGACCTGTGGTGGCGTAGTGAAGCTGTGGAACGGAGCCGGCGAAGGCAGTGTCCATTCCAGGCCATGTGCACCTTCCCAAACCTGGTCCGTTGCTTTTACCGTTGTCTTGCCACGTGCAGTCTTGATCACGTTGTAGAGGAAGATCAACTGGGAGAAACCGAAGACGAATGCACCAACAGTAGCCATGGCATTGAATTCAGCAAACTGCAGGCTGTAATCAGGGATACGGCGTGGCATGCCTGCCAGTCCGACAAAGTGCATCGGGAAGAACAGCACATTGGCAGAAATTGCCGTTATCCAGAAATGCAACTTGCCCAGTTTCTCGTCATACATGTTACCGGTCCACTTCGGTATCCAGTAATAAACACCCGCCATGATGCCGAATGCTGCACCGGTTACCAGTACATAGTGGAAGTGGGCAACAACAAAGTAGGTGTCGTGGTACTGGAAGTCAGCCGGTGCGATACACAGCATCAGCCCGGTGAAACCACCAATCGTGAACAGGAAGATAAATGCAATCGCAAACAGCATCGGTGTTTCGAATGTCATTGAGCCTTTCCACATGGTGCTTACCCAGTTAAAGACCTTCACACCGGTTGGTATCGCGATCAGCATGGTTGCATACATGAAGAACAGCTCACCGGCTACCGGCATACCCGTGGTGAACATATGGTGCGCCCATACGATGAATGACAGGAAAGCGATGGATGCCGTTGCATAGACCATCGAGCTGTAGCCAAAGATCTTCTTGCGAGCAAACGTCGGTACGATTTCAGAAATAATACCGAATGAAGGCAGAATCATGATGTAGACCTCGGGATGACCGAAGAACCAGAAGATATGCTGGAACATGACCGGGTCACCGCCACCTGCAGCGTTGAAGAAGCTGGTACCGAAGTTACGGTCGGTCAACATCATGGTCACCGCACCGGCCAGTACCGGCATAACAGCTATCAGCAGGTAAGCGGTAATGAACCAGGTCCATACGAAGATCGGCATCTTCATGTAGGTCATGCCAGGCGCACGCAGGTTCATGATGGTGGCGATGATGTTGATCGCACCCATGATGGAAGAGATACCCATCATGTGAACAGAGAAGATAAAAAAGTCGGTGCTGTCAGGGCCATAGGTGGTGGACAACGGGGCATAGAATGTCCAGCCGAAGTTCGGGGCGGACCCCATACCCATCAGGCTCATGACCAGGCTGGCAATCAGCAGACCGAAAGCACCTGGCAGCAACCAGAAGCTCCAGTTGTTCATGCGCGGCAGGGCCATGTCCGGTGCACCGATCATCATCGGTACCATCCAGTTGGCCAGGCCGACGAATGCCGGCATGATCACCCCGAATACCATGATCAGGCCATGCAGGGTTGTCATCTGGTTAAAGAACTCGGGTTCGACCAGCTGCAGACCAGGCTGGAAAAGTTCGGCACGGATAACCAGTGCCATGGAACCACCGACGAAGAACATGATAAAGCTGAACCAGAGATACATGGTTCCGATGTCCTTGTGGTTGGTACTGAACAGCCAGCGGCCGATGCCGGTTGGCTTATGGTCGTGATGCTCGTGATGTTCTTCTATTACAGCGCTCATAATTGCCCCTTGATAATCTCTATAATCTTTCGTTCGAGAAATACTTGTTAGCGAACAGCCTTGATATTGGAAGGCTGAACAACATCGCCGGTGTCATTTCCCCAGGCGTTACGTTCATAGGTGATGACAGCAGCCAGATCAGCGTCATTCATCTGCGGTCCGTAGGCGGCCATTGCCGTGCCGGCCTTGCCGTGAACGACGATATCAATGTGGGCCGCTATGTCACCTGTTGCGATGGCACTGCCTTTGAGGGCAGGGAACACCGGTGGCAGACCTTCACCGTTGGCCTGATGACAGGCAGAACAGCTGGTTGCATAGATCTTTTCACCGTGGCTCATCAGGTCAGCCTTGGTCCATGTTTTATCGGCACTGGCAGCAGCTTCGGCAGCAGCGGCCTTTTGCTCCTGTACCCATGCCACATAATCTTCTTCCGATTTGGCCTCAACAACAATCGGCATAAAGCCATGGTTCTTGCCGCACAGTTCTGCGCACTTGCCGCGATAAACACCGGGCTCGGGTACATTGATCCAGCTTTCATTGATATAACCGGGGATGGTGTCTTTCTTCACACCGAACTCGGGGACCCACCAGGAGTGAATAACGTCATTGGAAGTGAACAGCAGGCGTATTTTCTTGTTGACCGGAATCACTACGCGATTATCAACATCCATCAGATACTTTTCATCTTTTTCAACACTGGCACTGGTTTCCAGGTTGGCAGCATCAGGTGTGGAAATATTACTGAAGAAATTGATGTCCTCATCCAGGTAATCGTAATGCCATTTCCACTGATAACCGGTGACCTTGATGCTCATGTCATAGTTGGAAGTATCTTCCATCGCAAGCAGCACCTTGGTTGCCGGAAT
>JASFVM010000038.1:0-12890 GCA_050049835.1 Gammaproteobacteria bacterium | reverse complement strand
GCCATTGATTCAGGTTTCCAGTCAGTGACAACCCTGCTGACTTCACGGAATATGATACCGAGTTTTTCACCCAGTGTATCAGCCTTTATCTGAATAAAACCGCTGGTGACATACCTGTGTCTGAAGCCATCGGTATCAACAACGCCATAGCCGGTAATTCGTGAACCGGGATCGATACCGATGACCCGTATCATGGCGACCAGGGCCCCCTGCTACTGCAATTTTGCAAGTACATCATCCGGGAAATCAGCATTGGTGTGAACTTCCTGCACGTCATCCAGATCCTCGAGTGTATCGATCAGGCGCATGATCTTTTCGGCATCTTCTTCCGAAACGACGGTGTCGGTAGTTGGCTTTTCAATGATTTCGGCATGCTCAGGTTTCAGCCCGGCCGCTTCCATTGCATCCTTTACCATCATGAAATCCTCAAAACCGGTCAGTACTTCGATGCTGCCATCGTCATTGGTCGTCACATCTTCGGCACCCGCCTCAAGCGCGGCTTCCATAATGACATCCTCATCACTGCCGTCGGGATAGGTCAGCATGCCGAGACGGTTGAACAGGTAGGCAACAGAGCCGTCTGTACCCAGGTTGCCGCCGGACTTGGTGAAAGCATGGCGCACCTCGGATACGGTACGGTTACGGTTATCTGTCATGCAGTCAACCATGACCGCGGTACCGCCCGGACCATAGCCCTCGTAACGGACTTCCTCGTAATTGGCATCATCACCTTCACCGGTACCGCGCTTGATGGCGCGTTCGATGGTGTCCTTGTTCATGTTGGCAGCGAGCGCCTTGTCCATCGCCAGGCGAAGCCTCGGATTGGCTGCGGGATCACCGCCACCGCCACTGCGTGCAGCAACCGTAATTTCACGAATGAGTTTGGTGTAGATTTTTCCGCGTTTTTTATCCTGGGCAGCTTTTCTGTGCTTGATATTCGCCCATTTACTGTGGCCTGCCATGAAGTACCTATGCAACTAAAACGATGGCGCAAAGTGTATCATTTTTTGGCACAGGCAAGTGGCGCGCGACACGACAAAAGGCACGGGAAATGAACAGCTTTCCTTGCCCCTTTTCCCTCGCCACTCGCCCCTGCTTGTTGCTAGGCGACACCCGTATCCAGCAAGGGCGTACCCACTTCATCTCCGAACTTACCGGCTCTGAGGAAGGTAATCACCTGGGTGGCTACACGGGTTGATAGCAGCATGCCGGTGTGGCTGACCGGCAAGGTGATGAAATCCGTCGCACCCTTGAGCCGTGTTTCCGCCACCGACACGGTACCGTCATGAGGCATCTCGGGTCCGCCAGCAACGAGACCGGCACCAAGCGGAAATGTGCCCGCGATAATGCCGATATCCTGCCAGCCCTTCCAGACTGGTGTGTCGCCGAGCAATCCCTGTTCAGTCGTTTTACCCAGGGTCCACCGCGTTAGCGGCACCCGGTGCAGTCGCCTGCCAACAATACTGCCGTTCACCGGCGCACCCAGCAACACGATGCGTCCGTTCCGTGAAAACGGGAACTGGTCAAACATATGCAACAGCACGATACCACCAAAACTGTGGCCAACGCAGTGCACCACGGGCGCTTCCAGGTTACTGACATACTGGTGCAGGCGCCTTGCGATCTCTGCGGGTGTCTTGCCCCAGATCTGATACTTGAAGATATGGCATTCGTAGCCAGCACGGGACAAATGCTGGCGCAAACGCCACATTTCCATGCCATTGCTCCAGATACCATGTACCAGTACGACTGCTTCACGCATGCGGTTATTCTACAGCCTGTTATGTGGACAAAAAACACTGATTGCTGTCTCTGCGTGGTCGCTTCAGGCGGGCAATCCGGATACTGCGGTGCCACGCCCGAGACCGGATCAGACAGGGCCGATACGACCACAGGGAGTGGCGCTGGGTCACCTTGAGCCAGCGATCAAACCGCTCGTCTGCCAGACAGGCAAGATGCCCGTATTACTCGCATCATCATTCAATCAGGAGGATGGTTCCTCTTTTTCGGTTTTGCGCAAGCGCAGGTTCAGCTCTCTGAGCTGTGCACTGGAAACAGCCGAAGGTGCAGAGGTCAGTGGACAGGCGGCTGTCTGCGTCTTCGGGAATGCCATCACATCACGAATTGAACTTGCCCCGCTCATCAGCATCACCAGGCGATCAAGCCCGAAGGCAATACCGGCATGCGGTGGACAACCGTATTTCAACGCGGTCAGCAGGAAACCGAATTTGTCCTCGGCTTCCTGATCAGAAATACCCAGAATTTCAAACACCGCTTTCTGCATGGCGGAGTCATGGATACGCACCGAACCGCCACCCAGTTCTGTGCCATTGAGCACCATGTCATAGGCACGTGACAGGATTGTCTCGGGCTCTTTCTTGAGCATTTCGGGTGAACTGGTTGCCGGCGAGGTAAACGGATGGTGCAAGGGTGTCAAACCACCTTTGCCATCATCCTCGAACATCGGGAAAGCCACCACGAACAGGGGCTGCCATTCATCGGCCACCAGGCCTCGATCGTGACCCAGCCTGACACGCAGTGCACCAATGGATTCGTTGACGGTAAACGCATCACCGGCACCAAAGAACAGTATATCGCCTGACACGGTTCCTGTTTTGGTGATGATAGCCGAAAGCACATCATCAGGCAGGAATTTGACAATCGGCGACTGCAGCCCGTCACGACCCGCATCAACATCATTGACCTTGATCCAGGCCAGGCCCCTGGCGCCATAACGACCAACATAATCGGTGTAATCGTCGATTTCCTTGCGTGAGAGTTCGGCGCCGCCGGGCAGGCGCAATACGACCACGCGACCTTGCGGGTCATTCGCCGGGCCGGAGAACACCTTGAACTCAACATCTTTCATTTCGACAGCCAGGTCAACCAGCTCAAGTGGAATACGCAAATCCGGCTTGTCTGAGCCGAAGCGCGACATGGCTTCAGCATAGGTCATGCGTGGAAACGGGTTGGGCAGATCGACCTGCAGTACTTCGCTGAACAGGCCACGGATCATTTCCTCATTGATCTCCATCACGGCTTCTTCACCCATGAACGAGGTCTCGATATCGAGCTGGGTAAATTCGGGCTGGCGATCGGCACGCAGGTCTTCGTCGCGGAAGCAACGCACAATCTGGTAATAACGGTCCATGCCGGACATCATCAACAATTGCTTGAACAATTGCGGTGACTGCGGCAAGGCGAAAAACTGACCGCTGTGGGTACGGCTCGGCACCAGGTAGTCGCGTGCGCCCTCCGGGGTTGCCTTGGTCAGCATCGGTGTCTCTATTTCCCAGAAACCATGGCTGTCCAGGTAACGGCGAAGATAACGCGTCACCTGGTTGCGCAGGCGCATACGGTACTGCATTTCGTCGCGGCGCAGGTCGATATAGCGGTAGCGCAGACGCAGGTCATCGCCGACATCTTCTTCATCGAGCTGGAATGGCGGTGTTTCCGCGGTATTCAACACCACCAGCTCCAGTCCAAGCACCTCGACCCTGCCCGTAGCCAGCTTTTCATTGATAGTGCTTTCATCGCGCGCACGAACACGGCCCTTGACCTGTAACACGTATTCATTGCGGACACGTTCGGCGGTCTCGAAAGTATGTTCGCGGTCAGGATCGAACACCACCTGCACCAGGCCTTCGCGATCGCGCAAGTCGATGAATATCACACCGCCATGGTCGCGACGACGGTTGACCCAGCCACACAGGGTAACTTCCTGATCAATCAGTTCTTCGTTTATTTGTCCGCAATAATGACTACGCATGATGTTCTCTGGAAAAGGGAGCGATGTTAATCGCTATGTCATTGATTGGCAATCAGTTTTTGGAATCGGTCGATTTTTTTGCCGTCGTTGTGCTGCCACCGGCGGGTTTACTGTCCGTATCAGTAGTCGGCTTGCCTGACGATTTACTGTCTGCTTTCGCCGCATCACCTGCATCATGCACGTTCTTCTTCTTGCCGGATTTGAAGTCGGTTTCATACCAGCCACCGCCCTTCAGGCGAAATGCCGCCGCCGTCACCATTTTTTTCATGGTGGGCTTGCCGCATTGGGGACAGTCCCGCAATGGCTCATCCGATATTTTCTGCAATACTTCGGTCTGGTAGCCGCATTCAGTACACTGGTATTCGTATATTGGCATATCACTTCAGCCTCATAATATAAGCCGCGAATTATATACGCCCTGTCTGCCTGCTGTCATGTCCATGCTAAGCTTCGCGCATGTCAGATCCGGCTGAAAAAACCATCCTCATTACCGGCTGCTCCAGTGGCATCGGCTATTGCGTTGCGAAGGGCCTGCAACAGCGTGGTTACCGTGTGTTTGCCACTGCAAGGCACCCGGATAGCGTGGAGGCGCTGGGCGCTGAAGGTTTTGAAAGCCTGCAGCTCGATCTCGATGACCCGGCATCGATCAAGCAGGCGGTCGACGAGATATTGTACAGAACAAAAGGCGAGCTTTATGCCCTGTTCAACAACGGCGCCTTCGGTCTGCCCGGTGCAGTTGAAGACCTCAGTCGTGATGCGATCCGCGCCCAGTTCGAGACCAACTTCTTCGGCTGGCTTGAACTGACCAATACGGTGCTGCCGGTGATGCGCAACCAGGGCTATGGCCGTATCATCCAGAACAGTTCCATACTCGGCTTTGTCGCGATGCCATTCCGCGGCGCCTACAATGCCAGCAAGTTTGCCATCGAGGGCCTGAGCGACACCCTGCGGCTTGAATTGAATGGCACCGGTATCCATGTATCATTGATTGAGCCCGGCCCGATACTGAGCCGCTTTCGCGCCAATGCACTTACCGCACTGCAAAAATACATTGATGTTGAACATAGCGTCCACCGTGAACGTTATCAGCGTGTGCTGCAGCGGCTGAACAAGGAAGGCCCGGCCGTGCCGTTTACTCTGCCGCCCGAAGCCGTGCTGAAGAAAGTCATACACGCACTGGAATCAAGTAGCCCAAGAGCACGTTATTACGTTACTTTTCCAACTTACCTGTTCGGTTATCTTAAACGTTTGCTGCCTACCAGTATGCTGGACAAACTGTTACGCCAGGCGGGCAAATAGAACTTATAGACACAGATAGAATACCAGCAGAAATGACAAAGGCCAGTGCATGTATTGCACTGGCCTTTGTATTTAATGCCGTTCGGTTTATATGGCCGCTTTCACTGCCTGCAACTTGCCAAAGATAATTTCATCATCCCTGACGTCGACACTTATGGTATCACCGGCAACAAACTCACCGGTGAGCAACTGCTGGGCCAGCGGGTTTTCCAGGCGCTGCTGGATGGCGCGTTTCAGTGGACGTGCGCCATACACCGGATCGAAACCAGCCTCGCCCAGCTTGTCCAGTGCGGCATCACTGATATCGAGCGCAATATCTTTCTCCTGCAGACGTTTGCGTAAATGCTCAATCTGGATATTGGCAATCGAACGGATCTGCTCGCGGCCCAGCGGATGGAACACAACGGTTTCATCGACACGGTTGATGAATTCCGGACGAAAGTGCTGACCAACGATTTCCATCACTGCCTTCTTCACGCCCTCATAGTCGCCGGCAGCTGACATTTCCTGTATCTGTTGCGAACCCAGGTTTGATGTCATGATGATAACGGTATTTCTGAAATCAACCGTCCTGCCCTGGCTGTCAGTCAAACGACCGTCATCCAGCACCTGCAACAGTACGTTGAATACATCAGGATGCGCTTTTTCGATTTCGTCGAGCAGAATCACCGAGTAGGGTTTGCGCCTGACCGCTTCAGTCAGGTAGCCGCCTTCATCATAACCAACATAGCCCGGAGGCGCACCGATCAGGCGCGCTACAGAATGTTTCTCCATGTACTCGGACATATCGAGGCGTATCATCGCATCTTCGGTGTCAAACATGAACGCTGCCAGCGCCTTGGTCAACTCGGTTTTACCCACACCGGTCGGGCCGAAAAACATGAAAGAGCCGTTTGGACGGTTGGGGTCGGACAGGCCGGCACGTGAACGACGGATGGCATTGGCAACAGCTGTGACCGCCTCCTCCTGACCGACGACACGTTTACCGATTTCTTCTTCCATGCGCAGCAGTTTCTCCTGCTCGCCCTCCATCATCTTGCTGACAGGGATGCCGGTCCAGCGTGATACGATTTCAGCGATTTCGTCAGCCTGTACCTTGTTGCGCAGCAGCCGGTTTTCAGACTGATCGCCCTGTTCGAGTTCAGCCGCCTGTTGCAGCTGTTTTTCCAGTTCGGGTATGCGTCCGTATTGCAGTTCAGACATGCGCGCAAGATCACCGGCACGGTGCGCTGTTTCAAGCTCGATGCGAGCACGCTCAAGTTCCTCCTTGATGGTTTTCGAACCCTGTACAGCAACCTTTTCAGCTGTCCACTGTTCTTCATAATCACTGTATTCACGCTCGAGTTCCTCGAGTTCCTCTTCCAGCGTTTTCAACCGCGCCCTGGTCGCCTTGTCCTCATCCTTCTTCAGCGCTTCACGCTCGATCTTGAGCTGAATGATTCTGCGATCGAGCCGATCCATTACCTCGGGTTTGGAATCGATTTCCATGCGGATCCGACTGGCCGCTTCATCGACCAGGTCAATCGCTTTGTCCGGCAACTGACGGTCGCTGATATAACGGTGTGACAAGGTCGCTGCTGCCACAATCGCCGGGTCGGTGATATCCACACCATGGTGTACCTCGTAACGCTCTTTCAGGCCACGCAGGATGGCAATGGTATCTTCCACGCTGGGTTCATCGACCAGCACTTTCTGGAAACGGCGCTCGAGTGCAGCATCTTTTTCAATGTACTTGCGATATTCATCCAGGGTGGTAGCACCGACGCAGTGTAATTCACCACGCGCCAGCGCCGGCTTGAGCATATTACCGGCATCCATTGCACCTTCCGCCTTGCCTGCACCGACCATGGTATGTAATTCGTCGATGAACAGGATGATCTGTCCTTCCTGCTTGGCGAGATCGTTGAGCACGGCTTTAAGACGTTCCTCGAACTCGCCGCGGAATTTCGCACCGGCGATCAAGGCTCCCAGGTCAAGCGATAACAGGCGTTTGCTTTTCAAGCCTTCAGGCACCTCACCATTGATAATGCGCTGCGCCAGCCCTTCGACAATCGCCGTCTTGCCGACACCGGGTTCGCCGATAAGTACCGGGTTGTTCTTGGTCCTGCGCTGCAGCACCTGGACGGTACGGCGTATTTCCTCATCACGGCCGATGACCGGATCGAGTTTGCCTTGCTGGGCACGCTCGGTCAGGTCGATGGTGTACTTTTCCAGCGCCTGACGCTGCTCTTCTGCGTTCGGGTCATCCACTTTCTGACCACCGCGGACGTCATTGATGGCTTTCTCCATGGTCTCCTTGTTCAGGTTACATGAACGCAGCAGTTCACCGAGTCTGCCTTTGTCTTCAATCGCGGCGAGCACAAAAAGTTCGCTGGAAATGTACTGGTCCTTGCGGTTCTGCGCCAGCTTGTCGGTGATATTGAGCAGACGACCCAGATCGTTTGAAATCTGTACATCACCTGCCGTGCCTTCAACCCGAGGCATGCGATCCAGTTCTTCATGCAATTTCGAAACCAGCAGATCAACATTGCAGCCGGTGGTTGCAAACAGGTGTCTGACGGTGCTGCTGTCCTGCTCGAGCAGTGCGGCCATTACGTGTATTGGTTCAATAAACTGATGATCACGGCCGACAGCCAGTGACTGTGCATCTGCCAGTGCCAGCTGGAATTTACTGGTGAACTTGTCCATTCGCATGGTGATAACCCTCTGAAAATCTTTAATTATTCCTTATATATGGATATTTTGTAGGGTTTCAAGTCACAAGATAATGGATAAAACCCGCTCCTGATGATGTTTAACGGGGGAACCCGCAAGGCAATCGATCGGAGCGCCTTTTAATCGGGTTATTTTCTTTGCCAGAAATGATGACACGGGCAAAGAAAGTGAGTTGCCGTCGGAGCGACAGCCATATGTTCAAGTTATCGCAGTAATTAAGAATGCATCACTGTTTGAATTCGATCAAACAAAGCAGAACAGTGTCCGCCTTACACTGAAACCGAATCACCAGCATATTATGACATACCCTCTCACATGCCCTACACTGCGACAATGATGATCAGGCTGTCGATACGATGCCATTCGTTCTTTCTGTTACTGATGCTTGTCAGTCAATATGCTTTTGGCATGGAAGAAAAATATAATAGTGGCTGGCAACTGAATCTCGATAACGACATCCTCGCCGAATCAGACCGCGACTATACCGGAGGTATTGCGGTCACATTATCTGGCCGGCGCGCTCAGGAATACCTGTTTTCGCTTGCAGTTGTTCACAACTGGCTTGACGACTTTCTGGGTATAAGCCACATTTATGCAGACCGGGCGCATTACCAGTTACACAGCGTGCAGTATGGCGCCATGTTGTTTACTCCGGGAGACATTACCGACGCTGAACCCATATTCGATGACCGCCCCTATGGCAGTCTTTTCTACATATCCAATACCGAGCTGACAGTGACTCCTGCGCATGACAAAGCCTGGCTTTCAACCCTGACGCTTGGTTTTCTCGGCCTGGATGCTGCTGAATATATTCAGAAAGCAATTCATGCTGTCACTGACTCGGATGTTGCCAATGGCTGGAGTAGCCAGATATCTGCCGGTGGCGAGCCGACACTGATGTATACGTTGTCCGTACAAGACAACCAGATCAAGGCCTCCGACTCAAGCATACGCCATGAGCTCAAGACCTCATGCGAAGCCAATGTCGGCTTCAGTACCGATGTCAATGCAAGCCTGATCTGGCGCTGGGGTCGAATCAATACACCGTGGTGGAGCTTCAACCCCCAGCATTCTGAATACATCCAGCTGGGTGCGCCGCTTGCACAAGGCCGCAGTGAGGCCGCTAAAGGCGAGTTGTATCTCTGGGCGGGCACCACAGCGAAATACCGTTTCTACAGTTCACTGCTGCAGGGGCAGTTCCGTGATAGCGTGGTGAAATTAGGCAGCAATGAAGTAGAAAAGCTGCTTGCCCAGTTCTGGCTGGGCGCCACCTGGGAGTTTGCCCGTGACCTCCGTGGCAGCCTTTTCTACCGTGCTTCCAGCAAAGAATTCAAGGGTTCGAATGCGCACTATCCGATATGGGCCGGCCTGATTATCAGCAAGGCCTGGTGATCTTCCGATTAACGCAAGCTCATGATCATGCTCAACATATCCCCTGTAATACTGACATATTATTAGCCGCCTATTTTGTTACACTAATCCTTATTTCATACACATAAACTGGCCTGAATGACTGAATACGCCCTCATACTTCTCAGCACCATCCTGGTGAACAATTTTGTGCTGGTCAAATTTCTCGGCCTGTGCCCGTTCATGGGAGTATCCCGCAAGCTTGAAACTGCAATGGGCATGGCACTGGCGACAACCTTTGTACTGACCCTGTCATCAGTATTCAGCTACCTGGTCAACCAGTATATCCTGACGCCGCTGGGTATCGAGTACATGCGCACAATCATGTTCATCCTCGTCATTGCCGTCGTTGTCCAGTTCACCGAAATGGTGGTACACAAAACCAGCCCGCTGCTCTACAACGTCCTCGGAATCTTCCTGCCGCTGATCACCACCAATTGCGCCGTACTCGGTGTCGCCCTGCTCAATGTGCAGGAACAAAACAATTTCATCCAGTCACTGTTCTACGGTTTTGGTGCCGCCGTCGGATTCTCAATGGTACTCATTCTGTTTTCCGCCTTGCGCGAGCGCATCACCGCGGGCGATGTGCCCGCAGCATTTCAGGGCACCTCCATTGCCCTGATAACAGCGGGCATCATGTCATTGGCGTTTATGGGATTCTCGGGACTGATCAAGGTTTAGGAATACGCTTTCGCTCATGATGATCGTCATAATCACACTGGCAATTATTGCAGCGCTGTTTGGCCTGTTACTGGGCTACTCGGCGATTCGTTTTCGTGTCGAAGGCGACCCGCTGGTCGACCAGATTGATGCTATCCTGCCACAAACACAATGTGGACAATGCACCTATGCCGGCTGCCGTCCCTATGCTGAAGCCATTGCGAAGGGTGAAGCTGATATCAACCAGTGCCCGCCGGGGGGCGAAACCGTCATTATTGCACTTGCCGACCTGCTCGATGTCGAACCCAAACCACTCAATGCTGAACACGGCGAAGCGAAACAGGAAAAAACCGTCGTGTATATCGATGAGGAGACCTGTATCGGCTGCACCCTGTGTATTCAGGCATGTCCGGTTGACGCTATTCTGGGTGCGGCAAAACATATGCACACGGTCATTGAAAGTGAATGCACCGGGTGTGACCTGTGTATCCCTCCCTGCCCGGTTGACTGTATTCATATAAAACCGCTCAAACCAACATTGAAGACCTGGAAATGGCACGAACCTGAACATGGTTATGCTGCACCGAGGACCACCTGAGATGAAAGCAGGCGAGAAATCCGACGTTCTGAAAAGCGGAGAAAATATCTGGCATTTTCATGGCGGCCTCAAACTGCCTGGGCACAAGAACATGTCCGTGCAAAAGCCGATTGCTCGCATGCCCGCCAGAGAGCGCTATGTCATACCGCTGAATCAGCACATGGGCGCAGAAGGCGAGGTTCTTGTCGCTCCAGGAGAAACTGTACTCAAGGGACAAATGCTGGCGCGACCGCATGGCATGATAAGTGCTGCCATACATTCACCCGTTTCCGGCAAGGTTGTCGAAATTGCGCCGCATCATTTCCCTCATCCGTCTGGACTGCCTGGCACATGCATTGTCATTGCAAATGATCACAAAGAAACGTGGGTGGAGCGTAACATTGTCGGTGACGCATATATCAGCATGTCGTCACATGAGCTGCGCAACCTTGTGCGTGATGCAGGCATCGTCGGTCTGGGCGGCGCGACATTTCCGGCTGCAGTGAAACAAACGGAAGTCGGCATAGACACACTGATACTGAATGGCGTTGAATGCGAACCCTATATTACCTGTGATGATATGCTGATGCGTGAACGTGCCGATGCTATTGTCACAGGCGCAAAAATCATTGCTCATATCATCAAGGCAGAACAAGCCATCATTGCCATTGAAGATAACAAACCGGAAGCAATTGCGGCAATAACCAGCGCAGTTGAACGCGACGGCAATGAAAACATGACTGTCCAGTCTGTGCCGACTATCTATCCCAGTGGTGGAGAGCGTCAGCTGATCAAGGTATTAACAGGCAAGGAAGTACCTGTTAACGGCCTGCCATCTGATATTCATGTACTCTGTCACAACGTTGCCACTGCTTATGCCATTTATAAAGCCGTTTATGAAGCTGAACCCCTGATTTCACGCATCGTCACCATCACCGGCCGCGGCGTCAATGCGCCCCGGAACCTTGAGGTAGATATCGGAGCTTCAATCCATGACTGCATTGAATATTGCGGCGGCCACAAAAAAGAAGCGAGGGCGCTGATCATGGGTGGGCCGATGATGGGACTGACGCTCGAATCGGACGAACTGCCTGTAATCAAAGGCACCAACTGTCTGCTGATAACAGCCGGCATCGATATCACATTGCCAACAAGCGAGATACACATGCCGTGCATACGCTGCGGCAAATGTGTCGATGTTTGTCCGGCCAACCTGCTGCCCCAGCAACTGTACTGGTTTGCCGGCAAGAAAGATTATGACCGCGCCGTTGAATACAATCTTTTTGACTGCATCGAATGCGGCTGTTGTGCCTATGTCTGCCCGAGCCAGATACCGCTGGTGCAATACTACCGTTATGCCAAGTCTGATATCTGGGAAAAGGAACGTGATCGTAAAAAAGCCGACATTGCCCGTCAACGTCATGAACACAAGCTCGAAAGACTTGAAAGGCAGAAGCAGGAACGCGAGCAGCGATTAAAGAAAAAACGCGATGCCTTGAAAAAAAACAAGGGCAGTCGAGATAAAGAACTGGACAAGAAGAAAGAACTGATAGCAGAAGCGCTGGCACGTGTGAATGCAAAAAAATCAAAACAGAATGTCAAACAAAAGAACATTGACAACCTCACGCCCGAGCAGCAACAAAAAATCAGGGAAGCCGATGCCAGGCGCAAACAAATGAAAAAGCATGAGAACTAGACGAGATGCTGTTCAGTAAAGCAGATGCTCCCTACCTGAAAAACAACAGTGATGTTCAGTCACTGATGTTGAAAGTTATATACGCCCTGATACCAGGCAGTATCGCGATGTTCTGGTTCTTTGGCTGGGGCGTATTGTTCAATCTCGTCATCGCCATCAGCGTTTGTCTGGCAAGCGAAACAATGATGCTCAAATTCAGGCACCGCCCCGTCGAGCCGGCCCTGAGTGATGGCAGTGCACTTGTTACCGCATGCCTGCTGGCACTGGCGCTACCACCACTGGCACCATGGTGGCTCACCACAATTGCCAGCCTGTTTGCCATCGTTGTTGCCAAACATCTATATGGCGGTCTCGGCTTCAATCCCTTCAACCCGGCAATGGTTGGTTATGTTGTGGTGATGATTTCTTTCCCGAGAGAGATGACTTACTGGACACCGCCACTGGGCGTTACCGATCACTGGCTTGGTTTTTTCGACACGTTTTCATTTGTATTCGGTGGCACAGTGCCGGAAGGGCAAAGCATCGACACCATCACCATGGCAACACCGATAGACACTCTCAAAACCCAGATCAATCTTGAACATGACATCGAGTATGTCAGGGGTCACAGGGTATACGGTGAACTGTTTGGCAATGTCACCGGCGTTGGCTGGGAGTGGATTAACGGCCTTTATTTACTCGGCGGCATATGGTTAATCAAGCAGGGCGTGATTGACAAACGCCTCCCGCTCGCTTTCCTCGTTACCTTGATAGTCATTTCTAAT
>JASFVM010000056.1:0-11123 GCA_050049835.1 Gammaproteobacteria bacterium | reverse complement strand
GCATGGCCTGCGCATCCGCAAACAGCTGTGTTGCGTGCTCACCGACAACTTCATCGTCCAGTATCTTCGGGTACTTGCCTGCCAGTTCCCAGGTATGGAAGAAAGGTGTCCAGTCAATATAGCCGGCCAGCTCCTGCAGATCATAATCATCAAATGTTCTAACACCGAGGAAGGTTGGCACTGGAGGCGTGTAATGATCCCAGTCATCCTCGAAACAGTTTTTGCGCGCCTGCTCCAGCGATACGGTTTTCCTGGTCGAATCGCGTTGCTGGCGCTGCTCACGCATTTGCGCGTATTCCTGCTTGATGTTTTTGACATAGTCATCACCGCGCTCCTTACTCAACAGCTCGCCGGCAACACCGACAGCACGCGAGGCATCCGGCACATAGACAACTGCATTGGAATATTTCGGATCGATTTTTACCGCCGTATGGATACGCGATGTTGTGGCGCCACCAATCAGCAATGGCATATCATGACCAAGACGCTCCATCTCGGCAGCCATATGTGCCATTTCTTCCAGTGACGGTGTAATCAGACCGGACAGCCCGATAATGTCGACCTGGTGTTTTTCCGCTTCATGCAAAATGGTTTCAGCAGGCACCATCACGCCGAGGTCAATGACTTCATAGTTATTGCATTGCAGCACGACGCCGACAATGTTTTTACCAATGTCATGCACATCGCCCTTCACCGTTGCCATCAGGATCTTGCCGTTGCTGCTGCTTGCTGCAGCATCTTTTTCTGCTTCCAGGAACGGCATCAAATAGGCGACCGCTTTTTTCATGACCCGGGCAGATTTAACCACCTGGGGCAGAAACATCTTGCCTTCGCCAAACAGGTCGCCAACGATGTTCATGCCCTGCATCAACGGCCCTTCAATCACTTCCAGCGGTCGTTGCGCCTGTTGCCTGGCTTCCTCGGTGTCTTCATCAATAAAATCGGTAATGCCTTTGATCAGGGCATGTGCCAGCCTTTCATTCACCGGCTTGTCACGCCAGGCCTGATCCTCCTTGATATGCGCGGTTGAGCCATCACCCAAATAGGCGGGTGCGAGCTCGATCAGGCGATCAGTGGCATCAGCAGACCGGTTAAGAATGACATCTTCCACGGCTTCACGCAGTTCTTCCGACAGATCATCATAAACGGCGAGCTGGCCGGCATTGACGATACCCATATCCATGCCTGCCTTGATCGCGTGATACAGGAACACAGAGTGAATGGCCTCGCGGACCGGATTGTTCCCGCGAAACGAGAACGACACATTGGAAACACCACCGGATATCAGCGCATATGGTAAAGACTGCTTGATGGCACGTGTGGCCTCAATAAAGTCCACCGCATAATTATTGTGCTCCTCAATACCGGTAGCAACAGCAAAGATGTTCGGGTCGAAGATGATGTCTTCCGGCGGGAAGCCCAGTTTTTCAGTGAGAATGTTATAGGAACGCGTACATATCTCCACCTTGCGTTCATAGGTATCAGCCTGACCTTTTTCATCGAAAGCCATCACGATCACCGCAGCTCCGTAACGGCGAATCTTTTTTGCATGCTCGATAAAGGCATCCTCGCCTTCCTTGAGTGATATCGAATTAACGATCCCCTTGCCCTGGGTACATCGCAGGCCGGCTTCGATCACGTCCCATTTGGAAGAATCAATCATTACCGGCACACGTGAAATGTCCGGCTCGGCCGCAATCAGGTTGAGGAAACGCTTCATCACCGCTTCCGAATCCAGCATGCCCTCATCCATGTTGATGTCGATAATCTGTGCACCGTCATCGACCTGTTGCTGTGCAATACCGAGCGCTTCTTCATAGGCTTCATCCTTGATCAAGCGCCTGAACCTGGCCGAACCGGTAACATTGGTACGCTCACCAACATTCACGAACAGTGAGTCTTTGCCAATATTGCATGGCTCCAGTCCTGACAGCCTGCACTCAACCGCCAGCTGTGGTATTTTTCTCGGTGTCTTGTTTTCGACCGCGCGCGCAAAAGCGCGGATGTGCTCGGGTGTAGTACCGCAGCAGCCGCCGACAATATTCAGAAAACCGCTATCAGCCCACTCACCGATCGCCTGCGCCATGTCCTCGGCACCAAGATCATAACCGCCCATTTCATTGGGCAGTCCCGCGTTCGGGTGTGCAGACACATGGAACTCTGATATGCGCGACATTTCTTCTACATACTGGCGCAGGTCATCCGGACCCAGTGCGCAGTTGAGGCCGATCGATACAGGGTCGGCATGGCGCAGCGAGTTGTAAAATGCTTCAGTGACCTGGCCAGTCAGCGTGCGTCCGGACTGGTCGGTTATGGTGCCGGAAATCATGATCGGCAGCACGATGTCATCTTCATCGAAGACCTGTTTAACCGCATAGATCGCCGCTTTCGCATTCAATGTATCGAAGATTGTTTCAATCAGGATGATATCGGCGCCACCCTCTATCAGGCCGCGTGTCGACTCGACATAGGCAGCAACCAGCAGCTCAAACGTAATATTGCGAAAGCCGGGATCATTGACGTCTGGCGAAATGGAACAGGTCCGGTTTGTCGGGCCGAGAATACCGGCGACGAAGCGTGGGCTTTCGTCAGTTTCGACCGCATCGGCAGCTTCTCGCGCCAGACGGGCAGCTGCCACGTTGATTTCGTAACTCAGGTCTTCCATGGCATAGTCGGCCATGGCAACCCTGGTCGCATTAAAGGTGTTCGCCTCGATAATATCCGCGCCCGCTTCAAGATATCGGGTGTGGATATCGCGAATGACTTCAGGTTTAGTCAGCACCAGCAGGTCGTTATTGCCTTTCAGGTCTGAAGGCCAGTCAGCGAAACGCTCACCACGATAATCTGCCTCACCCAGATTGCAGCGCTGGATCATCGTGCCCATGGCACCATCCAGAATCAGGATTCGTTGTTTGAGCAGATCGTAGAATCTGCTGCGACGTTGTTCTCGTGACATCATGCGGATCAAGCTGGTCTGGTGTTAAAAGCGCTGATTATAACAGCAGTTGCGCAGCTGCCTGTGACCGCGCATCAGTTCTTTGCTGCTATTGCGATAAATCTGGTGGTATTATTCCGCAATGAGCTCACAGAACCTCAATCTGTATCTCACCACAGAACATGAATGCGGATATTTACCGGGCCGCATGGCAACGAATCTTGTGCCGGATCCGAGTGTACCGATGACGATGGCGCTCTACAGCCAGCTAATCGAACTGGGATACAGGCGCAGTGGCAGCTATACCTACTGCCCCCATTGCAGGAACTGCAGGGAATGCGTCCCCTGCCGCATACCGGTCAACAGGTATCGCCCCAACAGGAGCCAGCGACGTTGCCGGCAGCGCAATAACGGCTGCACCACGCACATTGTTAAGGCTGGTTTCAAGGAAGAACATTTCGAGCTTTACCAGCGCTATGTCAATGCACGCCATGCGGATGGCAATATGGCCAACCCCGATCCGGTGGATTACCGGCAGTTTCTCTACAGCGACTGGAGCGACACGTTTTTTATCGAAATCAGGGAAAACGCCAGACTTGTGGCCGTTGCTGTATGCGACCACGTCAATTCAGGCCTTTCCGCCGTATACAGTTTCTTCGAGCCGGAGCTACCCGAACGTGGCCTCGGTACTTACTGCATATTGACCATGATTGAGCAAACAAGACAGTCTGGGCTGGAATACCTGTATCTCGGCTACCTGATTCATGGCAGCAGTAAAATGAAATACAAGCAATACTTCCAGCCACTCGAAGCCTTGATTAACAATAAATGGCAGCTTTATCACCGGGATGAAACACATGCTGCACAGTGATTCAGCCGTGCGCCGTGTTTTCAGGAAGCGCTCTGCCTTGAAGCAACATGTTGTACTGTCGACGCGCAGGGCTTTACTGCTCAGTTCGTCGGTATTCATCATTGGTCTATGGTTGAGTGTCAATCAAAATGACTGGTCCTGGTTTGCACGCTCCGGTTCAATGATTGTCGTCATAGGTATTTTCCTTACTTCCAGCCAGATTATTGAAAACAGCCGCAAGCTGCGGATTCGACGCAGCCGGCATGAGCAAAACTTCCATCGCGACTATGCCGATGAAATCAAACGCGGCACACTCGACCGATCCCGTAGCCTGGATGAAGATATCTGGGAAAATGGTCTGCGCGGCTTTTATCTTCTTGTTGCGGGCACGCTTGTCTGGGGTTTTGGCGACCTCGTCGGCTACCTTTTCTAGGCCGCTTCACATGGTAGAATAACAGCATGAGCATGCAACAGACTATTGCCGGCAAACTGGAACAGGCGCTGTCACCGGAACACCTGGAAGTGATTAACGAGAGCTATATGCATAATGTACCTGAAGGCTCCGAATCCCATTTCAAGGTTATCATCGTCAGTGATGCCTTCAATGACAAGATGCTTGTTGCACGCCATCGCATGGTCAACAAGATACTCGAAGATGAATTGAAAGGCGGCATCCATGCACTCGCACTGCACACGATGACCATGGCAGAATGGTTTGACAAGGGCAAGGCAGCGGAATCTCCTCCATGCGAGGGTGGCGGCAAGAACTGAAAATCCTCGTCTATACTTTCATACAGAATCACCGGAGATCGTAAATGTCATCACAACTTGACCCTATTGTTCTCAACTTTCTGTATGTCGTTTTAGGCGGCGTGCTGACGTTGCTGTTCATGAAACTGGGTTGCAGCATGTTCAACAAAATCGTCAGCTTCAACATCAGTGACGAACTCGGCAAGGGCAATGTGGCCGTCGGGCTCATGGTTATGGGATTGTTTATCGGCGTAGGGACCGCTCTGGGACTGGTTATTGGCCTGGGACTCAGTTAACCGCGACTGGCTCACATGTCCATGCTGATAGACAGAACATTCCTGCTTGTCATCACCTTATTCTGCATTTCGACAGTTTTCGCGTTCAACGACTACCCTGTTCAGTCAGATAAATGGACCGACGA
The DNA here is from genome assembly GCA_050049835.1 of Gammaproteobacteria bacterium. Taxonomy (GTDB): domain Bacteria; phylum Pseudomonadota; class Gammaproteobacteria; order SZUA-229; family SZUA-229; genus JABDQW01. The sequence goes on along the minus strand of JASFVM010000056.1, from coordinate 6,167 downwards.
ATATGACCGTCATTTCCGCAAGTACAGTAAACGTTATTTCGGCCCGTTATTTGACTGGCACTGGTTCAAGGCGCAGGCCATTGCCGAATCCGGCCTCAATGCAGACGCCGTGAGTTCTGTCGGTGCGGTCGGCCTGATGCAGATCATGCCTGATACCTTCAAGGAAATTAATGACAAGAACCCGCACTTCGCTGAAGTAGACAAGCCGCGCTGGAACATTGCTGCGGGTATTTATTACGATCGCCTGCTGTACAGAAAATTTCCCAAAACACCGGAACAGGACAGGCTTTATCTCGCGCTTGCCAGTTACAATGCGGGTTATGGAAGAATCCTGAACGCATCCAGAAAACTGAAGAGTGAAGCGCCGCAGTGGCTGGAAGTTAAACCTTACATGCCTCGCGAAACACGGGCCTATGTCGGCAGAATCAAAAAATTAATGGGCACAACTATCTGAGTCAATTCCTTTCAGCCATACCATGAGGCTGAACCAGCGTCCGGTAAATCCATGCAATATCCCCGCTTTCCAGCAGACCTACCTGCATCCACTTGCCTTTGACGGACAGTTCAACGAGGGTCGTCCCCGTCTCAACTACGGTGATAATCCTGCTATCCAGTGACGGCTGCTGGCGCACGTTGGCACGTTCAACCTTGACATCAAACAAGGGACCAATCAGGTAACCATAAGTGCGAATGATTTCCTGTTTACGCTCACGGACAGCCTTGTCATCCCTGGCCAGCATGGATCTGACTATCATATTCGCATCTTCATGGCCATCCTCGACTGCCATAAGATAGAACTCGACAGCCTTGTCCATATCCTTTTTGACCTGGCCTTCACCCAGGCTATAAAGCATGGCAATTGAGAAACTGGCATCAGTATAGCCCTGATCGGAGGCTCGCTGCCACCAGTCCAGGGCAAGGCGGTCATTCATTGCAAGACCGTAACCATTAAGATACATCCAGCCAATGTTGTATTGTGCTTCCGGATCACCAGCTTCTGCATACGGCTTGAGTACACAGTATGCCTCGGCAAAATCACCTACTCTCATGGCATCGATAGCGTCCGACACATCACTTGCGATGACAGGCTGCGTAATTAATACTGGCAGGATGAAAATGACACAGGGAATGAATTTTTTCATTTATTCATTTTAATTCTAATTAACCGGATCGCCAGTAAAATGATCGGCAGGCTGTGCATAAATAAATCGAATATATCGATTGGCCGCGTTAATACGCCTTGAGACAGCATTCTCAGCTTCTCGAACAAATGCGGCTCAGGTTGAAAGGGAGCCAGCGCAAAGAAGACCGCGACAACCAGCAATGGTTTTACCGGTAACTTATCAATCCACTTGAGCATCTGGTTTTCCCCGGGTATTTCACATTGATTATAGTTAAAGGCAGCGTTACTGTGCAAAGTATTGTCGCAGGTACTCATCGAAATCAACAGTATCCTCAGACTCTATTTTATGCTGTTGTGCAACCGACTCTCTGGCAGCCTGCTCAAATAGCTGTATTCGCTCTGCGGACAATGTAAGTGAATTAAAGTATTTATAATGCTTCATCGACATGCGTTTTGCGAAATCGAAAAAACCTTCCTTATTTTCCCGCATCTGGCTCAGCATGCGTGCAGACGTTGTGAGATCTGGATCCAGGACGCAGCTATTCTGCCGGGACAGGCACGCTGCATAGTGATCAGTGTCATGTGACTCATCCAGCAATTGTGCCACGTCTCGCATGGCATCCAGCAGTTCACTCGCCCATCGCTTCAACTCAACCGACTCATCATTGCATAACAGTTTCATACCAGGCTCACGTCCCATGTGTGCAACCTGTAACAGGTTCATGTCAATTTCGTTGATTTCTTCAGCTGATAAAACCGGGCTTTCCTGCAGCAGGCAAAACAACACAAAGATTTCGAGAAAGCGCAACTGCTCTTCGTTGATTCCCAGCGGATCAAATGCGTTGACATCGATGGATCGTATTTCCACATATTCGATGCCCCGTTGCTCCAGTGCATTGGTCGGCTTCTCGTTGTCACGCAAAACCTGCTTGGGCCGCACAGTACTGTAGTACTCATTCTCGATTTGCAGTATGTTTGCATTAAGCTGGCGATATTCCCCATCCACCTTTACACCGATTGTTTCATATTCATCAAACGGTGTATTGATTGCACATCGCAGGCTTTCTACATACGCAGCCACGCTGTCATAATTGGCCTTTATCCCCGCTATGCTTTCCTTGCTGTTGGTATAGCCTATATCACCCATTCGAAGTGAAGTAGCATAGGGTTCATACGCAGTGTTGTCGTTGAAAGCCGATAAAATGGATGGCTTGCCATGTAAAAATGACTTACAGACAGCCGGTGAAGCACCAAACAGATAGGGTATCAACCAGCCATAACGCAGCATATTCCTGATCAGCCCCATATAGGATGCTGAAATGAATGACTGTCTTTGTTGGTCATCCTTCTCTATCTCCTGGTATGTGCTCCAGAAATCCGCTGCAAACGAGTAATTAAAATGCACACCGGCGATGACCTGCATGGTCCGCCCGTATCGGTAACCCAGGCCGCGACGGTACACCGTTTTCATCATGCCAGCATTGGATTTACCATACTGCGCTATCGGAATGGTCCGTCCGCTTTCCACAACACAGGGCATACTCGTCGCCCAGAGTATTTCTTCATGCAAATGTGAGTAAATAAACACCTGAATATCATTCAGAAATGCCAGCGCCTGTTCGATTGAATCGCATGGCGGCGTGATCATTTCCAGCAACGCCTCGGAGAAATCCGTCGTGATATAAGGATTGGTTAAAGGCGCGCCCAGCGACCCGGGGTGTGGTGTTTGCGATATGCCACCCGTTTCGGCAACACGCAGGCTTTCTTTTTCTATTCCGATCCTTGATTGTGCCAGAGCGCCGACCTGCCCCGACTGGTGTAGCGCGGACAATCGTTGTTCGAGTTTTTGATACGACACAGATGATCCTGTTAGTGCTGAGATATTGTGAAACCGGATATCGGCTTCGCGTCCATCACTGTGACCAATATCATATTAGCAACCGATTATACATGTTTCAGTCGCGAATCGTTCTCAACAATTTGTGTTGTTGCAGCGCCCTGTCGACGTCATCTGCCTGTGCGTGTTTATCTCCATTCATATAAGAGGCATCAAGACGTATCCTGGGCTTTGCCGCTTGCCGCTGATGCCTCGGGACCAGCGCATAGACAAAATTACAGTCGAGCGCAGCAGCGGCCTTTTGCATCATCTTCAGGGTGACCGCACCGCGTTGCTCGTCTTTCTCCAGCACCGAGATTCTTGCCGGACTGACCCTCATTTTTTTTGCAAGTTCCTTACCCTGCATATTACGCTGCGTGCGTACCGACCTGATCCAGTCTTGCTTCAAACCCGGCTGCAATCTCAGTTGTTCAATCCCGGCAAGCTGCGCGTTCTTGATCTCATCGTCAGACATCAGCTACCTCATAATATTAAATTAATATATATATTAAATTAATATATATATTAATTTCTAATTGAATACAACAGCATGAACCTCTTTTAACGGGTTTCTTTTATTTTCCGCCGCTACTGTTGTCCGATGGCATGGACCATTTCTGCCAGCGAATGCGCTGGTAATTCATCTTCGAGGATGTTCCTGCCCAACTGTCTGCTGATTTGACTCGAGGAAAACAGGCCACACACAATGCCATGATCGACAACAAGAACATATTTTTCTGCCAGGTCATGTAATGTCGCCACTACATGCCCTACCCTGGCATCACGCAGATGACTCAATTCGAGAACCTTGATTTCCTTCTGTGGCCGCATCAGCATGCCCACGGTGATCTCACTGTGATCCAGCTGATTATCCTCTGCCAGTCTAATCGGCTCATCGCCCATGATCCTGTCTGCGCTTATAAGCCCGATCATACGTTTATTGTTATCGACAACGATCAACAGCCGGACACCTGCGTTCTTCATCGTCTGCAACGCATGCTCGATTGATTTGTCCGCAGTGGTCGTTACAGGATAAACACGATTGAAATCAGTCAGAACCAGCATGGCTGAATCGTGCAAGTGAACCAGTTCCGGGGGCTCTTCCGGACGTTCTATCGGGAGGTTTGGCTGCAGCGGTATGCAGTCTCGGGGAGAATAAGCTGATAGCATGACATGCCTCCTGTGCAAGAAACATATCTTCAATATACGCCGATTGAAATTAAATTACACGGCTGTTACCGGGTTTTCGTATCATTGAAATCATGCACAACAAGACGTTCCACCACCGGCTTGATCTCCTGTTCCACGACCCTCCTGTGCAGTGGATGCACTAGATACTGGTTCATTGCCGCAATATCGCTGAAATAAAAATAGACGCCGACATCAAAGCTGTCATCAACAGCATCCCTGCTGCTCTCAATCACTTCACCGAAACGAATTTCCTGCACACCCGGAATAGCACGCAAGCGGTCAGTTGCAATTAACAAGCGCTCTCTGTCCTGCTGATTACCCGGTTTTTTCAGCCAGAGGAAGACTGTATGTACAACCCCTCCATCAGTGAATTCGGCAGTGACCGTATTGCAGAAAAGCAGCGTTAACAAAAAGCATGTCATCACGGCATGCTGCAGCAGTGACCTCCGCCTTGCCACTCCTTGCCCCGCCCTAATCCAGAACGTGCGATACCAGTCCATCAGCCAGCTTGGGCTCAAACCAGGTGGATTTTGGCGGCATCACCTCGTTGGCATCGGCAACCGCCATCAACGCTTCCATGCTGGTCGGATACAGTGAAAAGGCAACTGCCATCTCGCCACTGTTTACACGCTTCTCAAGTTCACCAAGGCCGCGAATGCCGCCAACGAAATCAATGCGCGAATCAGTGCGCGGATCCGATATACCCAGTATCGGCTCAATCAGATGATCAGCCAGCAAACTGACATCAAGACTGGCGACCGGATCATCCGGGATCAGGGCGGGGCTTATTTTCAAACGGTACCAGTGGCCATCGAGATACATGCCAAACTCGCCCGGGCCGTCGGGTTTAATGGCTGCATCTTCCGCGGTAACGGTAAAGGATGACTCAATCTCGCTGAGAAACCCATCTGTTGACAGGCCGTTGAGGTCGGTTATCACACGGTTGTAGTCGAGGATCTTCATCTGGTTGTGCGGAAAGATAACCGACAGGAAGTAATCGCTGTTCTGGTTACCGTCACCGCCTTTCGTCTTTGCCACCCGTGAGGCAGACGCTGATCGGTGATGGCCGTCAGCAATATAGATCGCTTCCATTGCATCAAAACCTTCAGTCAGCTTGCTGATCGTATCATCGTCATCAACAACCCAGAACGTATGCTGTACACCGTCATCAGCGGTGACGTCGACGACCGGTTGTGTTCTGGTAACAGCTTCAAGGATGGCGTCTATTTCCGGTTGTGATTTGTATGCCAGCAGCACCGGACCCGTCTGGGCATTCAGCGCTTCAATCTGGCGAACACGGTCATCTTCCTTGGCCGGACGCGTATATTCATGCTTGCGCACGCGGTTGCAATCGTAGTCGGCAACTGACGCAACAGCGACCAGGCCCGTTTGGGTATGGCCATCCATGATCATGCGATAGACGTAATAGCACGCCTTGTCATCACGCATCAGGATGCCTGCTTCCAGCATTTTATTCAGATTCTCGGCTGACCTGGCGTAGACAGCGGGATCGTAGGGGTCGGTATTCTCCGGCAAGTCAATTTCGGCCTTGGAAATGTGCAGAAAACTCCAGGGGCGACCTGCAGCGCGTTCGCGTGCTTCGGCGGAATTCAGTACATCATAGGGCGGTGCAACGACATCGGCTGCATGTTCGGGAACGGGCCGCAAACCGGCAAAGGGTCGAATCAAAGGCATATCTGTTTTTACTAGTGTCTGTCAGTATTCGGGAGCACGGTATTATACAGCCACAGACAATCTCTGCTCCCCGGATTTCATTCTGCCTGTATCTAACACGGGCGCAGGCTGTCAGCCTAATCCAGTTTCGGCAGCAACAGGCGACGCACCGGTCTTATTGCCAGAACCAGCAACAGTATGGCTGAACCCCAGGTCAGCCACATCGGCAGCATCATGCTGGCCTCACCCAGCCTGACATCAACCTGCCATGCCGTTGTTTGCAGCAGGTACTCCAGCAACAGG
>JASFVM010000037.1:0-13093 GCA_050049835.1 Gammaproteobacteria bacterium | reverse complement strand
CCTCCGGCCCGGTCCATGTGTGAGTATGAATCTGGATTCTCGTCATGCTTAAGCAATCGCCTCACCGTTGACAATCATTATGGACTTTTCTGCGAGTTGTGTGACTTTGTCCTCTTTAACCGTTCGCTTGAAACGACGGGTTGTAAGCCATGTGTTGATTGCCGGAAAAACATGGAGTGGACGGTACCGGCCTGGAAAATGCTGACTGCATTATCCGTATTGATAGAGGCGCGCGGATGCCTTTGTCTTGTCACAATATTATTGATTGCGCTTTATGTGAAGAGTTTTTTTTCTTATTATAATGTGGCATGTTAATTATCGAGTAACCAATTTATCCGGATATGGAAACAGGTAATGAAAAGCAATAAAAAACTTAAAAAATATTTCTTTGTTGATGATTCAGAAATACATGGTAAAGGGCTGTTCTCCCAGGTGGAAATCGAAAGCGGTGCTTACCTTGGTTGTTACCATGGGCCAAAAGTCAAAAAGAACGGAATGCATGTATTATGGGTTGAAAATGATGATGGTAAATGGGAAGGCTATGATGGAAAGAATATCCTGCGTTACCTGAATCATTGCAACGAACCGAATGCTGAATTCGATGGGCGTGATCTTTATGCTCTGTGTGATATCAAGCCGGGTGAAGAAATAACATTTGATTATGGCGAAGAACCATAAATAAAATTGCTGGCTTATGCACAACTCGACAGGTGCCAGGTCACCGGCAATCCGGCGCTACTCCCGGCGCTTGTTAAATCCGTTTCGCCATGTTGCTAATGTTATCCGTTATATCTCTGCCGAGGCGGTGACTGCGGATGGAATTCACCGGGATATCTACTTGAGTAATGATACTCTCCTTGATGGCCTGGAAGGCGGTAAATCAGTCCAGATAATCAGCAGGCGTTGGTGCTGGATGCAGATCGACGATCTCAACGCCATCAAGAAGGCGGTCCAGGTTCTCAGTGTGAAGCGGTCTCGTCATTGTCCATTGTTAAATACAACGCTGGTGCGGATATCGATATTCTGCGGAAGGTTTTTTGATACAGGGCATTGCTTCATGCGTGATGTGATGTATTCGATGTTGTCGTCGCTGGCAGAGCCGGAAGCCAGGCTGACTTCAAATCTTACATCTACTTTCTCCAGGAACCAGTCCTCATTGGCCTCAACCACGATTTCACCACGGGAAGTGTGAAAAACAAGATTGCGCTCGGCAGCGTTCGATCGCAGAAACAAGTGCTGGCAGGTGAATATTGAATAGACAAAAACGAGGAACCCGGGTGTTCCCGGGTTGAGGTCAAATGTTGTCCACTCGCTGTTGTCCAGAATCTGTACTTCCAGTGAGGCAATGTCGTTGTCGGTAGTTGCATAAGCAGCGCTCAGGCGCTGCTCGAATATGTGCTTACTCATAATCTCTGTTCAGCTTTTCCAGTAATGAAGGGTTGATTGTATATTCCGGGAACTCTACTCTCAGCTTGTGCAGTTCAACGTCGGCACCTTCCATATTACCTTCTGCAGCCATCCTGGCAATCTTTACTTCCCACATTTCCGGAGTAAGTATGGCAAAGGGAGCGCTGTCAGCAGCATGCATTGCTGAAGGAGAGGATTCAGGGCTGATTGACTGGTTCACGGGCGCCAGAGTTTGCTGGTGTGGCCCCCGGTTTTGTTCGGACGCCGCTGTATCGGACGGATCAATCGCTGAGCTGTCCGGGCTTTGCTGTTCGTCTTGCTGTGAAGGCGAACATGCCAGCGTGAGTGCGGCGACAGATAATGTGAGTATCCGGCGCAGATGTCTTGAAATATGATCAGAAAACATCACGTTCTCCTGTGGTCCTGGCTGTAACTGTGCTGCACGCAGGAGCAGCTCATTACAGCTATGTAGCTGCCGATAATATCGGCGCCATGCAATACCTGCAAAAATAGCGAGCTTTGCCCAGCCGTATTTTATTATGTCGGACAGCGCTTATCTGATGAATCGTACAGGCGCATTGATAAGTATGGCGGCGCTGCCTGCGGACCGGGATGCCGGACAGGTCATAGTTACCAGTGACGCTTGGTTCAGCGCCGAGTGAAAACATGACTTTCTGCCATTCGGCACCATGCGGCCTGACATTCATTACTCCATACAGCACGTCTACGACGTAGTGAGCGACTTCATGAGGTACGGTGGATACAATATTGTCATCTGGATACTTGGCAAAAATATAAGGGTTAAAACGGATAATGCGGTGCCCGTTTTGTACCCTGTACATACCAGCGGCCCGTCCTTTGAGGTCAAAGATAACCGGAATTGCCGGCAGTTCACGATTGTATATCATTCCGGCACGGCGTATGTATTCACCGGTCAGGTCCCTGATGTGTTTCTCGTGTCCGGCAGTTATTGGTTGCACCGTGGCTGTATCTGCAGTGTCGTTCATTCGCGCCCACCCGGGATGATGCAGGGATTATGGTCAAGGTAATAGTAAATCACAAATCAGGAATTAAATTCGAAGCTCTCACCCAATCCCGGTTGCAGCCTGTTGATGGTCTGTTTTACTTCATCATCGTAATAAGGTCTTGCGGGCAGTTTTCCCCATACCGGGGACGGCCACGTGGCATCAGAGGTATAGCGTACTATGTGATGGATATGCAGTTGCGGGACGAGATTGCCAAGTGCGGCGATGTTGATTTTATCGGCATTGAATCCGCTGGCAATAGTTCTTGATAGTACCGAGGATTCAGTTATCAGCTGCTTCTGTTCAGGCTCATCAAGCTGGAATATTTCAGTGATATTTGCGCGATCAGGCACAAGGATGAACCATGGATAATTGGCGTCGTTCATTAACAGCAGATGACATAACGGAAATCTGCCAATGATCAGGCAGTCATTAACGAGCTGTTGGTGAATATTGATGGCGGTACCCTTGTTTTGCTAATTCAGTTTGCTGAGTGTAACGGACGCTTGTTTGCCATATTCTTCATCGAACACCAGGTCGATGGCAACGCGGTCACCTGTTTCATCCATTTTTACCTGTTTCAGGTCTGGTAAACGGGTGGCAAGCCATGTACACAGGGCAGCTGACATTTCTTCGTCGTCTGACTTGATTGCGCTGTGCAGATTGGCGGCAACGAATTGTGCGCGCTGGTTAATATCAGGATTCTCTACCATTGAGTCACCGATCAGGAGGCCGGCATTCATTTTTGCATCCATTTTGTCGAGATAGGCGGCATGGTGCGGGGGCAGGGGTTTGCTCCTGTCGTATTCAAGTTGTGCGATACCGTTTAATAATACTGCGAACAAATTGCTCATAAAGGAATCAAACTAAATATGGTCGTAAAATAATTGACCTGGTTATGCCGGATCGGCAGTGATACTGCATTAATAACAGGGAAATTATTATATCCGAATTGTTCGGCATGAAACCACAGCACGAGTGATAATATTATTTCTCTGGCATGAGTTAGCATAATGATTGGCAAAACACTGGATAGTATAAATATGAAATCTATAAGAGTGTCTGGTCATGGCTGAGTGGCTGGACGGCGAAATAACCGAAAAACGCCAGTGGAACGACCGCCTGTTTTCACTGCGTTTCAGCGCGCCGATAGAAAACTTCAAGGCGGGGCAGTTTGTACGCGTTGCACTGGAAATCGACGGTGAAATTATTGCGCGTCCCTACTCGCTGGTTAATTCACCGGGCGAATCAGTGCAGGAAATATTTTTTAACATAGTTCCTGAAGGCCCGCTGACGCCAAGGCTGGCCAGACTGGATAAAGGCGACAAGGTGAAGGTGGCGGACAAGCTGTACGGGTTTCTGACAGTTGATGCCGTGCCGGATGCCCGTGACCTGTGGATGCTGGCTACGGGTACCGGCATTGGCCCTTTCCTGTCGATTCTCAAATCGGACGATGTCTGGCAGAAATTCCACAATGCTGTGCTGGTGTATTCTGTAAGAACAGCAAACGAACTTGCCTACCAGGAAACGATACTAAGCTTGCTTGAACAAAAGAATCTAAATTTATCATTCATACCCCTCGTCACGCGAGAAAGTGTGGATGGTGCGATAAACAAACGCATTACTGCGGCAATTGAATCCGGGGAGCTGGAGCAGCAGGCAGGTATCGAAATCAGTGCCGAGGACTCGCATGTAATGATGTGTGGCAACTCGGATATGATTTCAGAAGTCACCAGACTGCTTGAATCGAGAGATATGCGTAAACATTTACGTCGTGAGCCTGGCCATATTACCACCGAAAAATATCACTGATTACTGAATAGATGTAAAATTCAACAGGGGTATTTATCAAGCACTAAGTGGGCATCCCTGAATTGTTCCGGTTTACTGCTTCAGATCAATTCAGCTATGCATCCTTCACTTCCTGCCTCACTCAGTATTATTATCCCGGACCGGAAATGGTTGCGATGCAAGTTGGTATCGGCCAGTCAGGGGTGTATGTAAATATTTGGCGGTAATCACAATGGACTGGTTGTCTTTAACGCTGTTATCAGCATTCTGTATAGCGACAGCAGATGCACTTACCCGGAAATACCTGCAAGGCTATACGGCACGTGAGCTGGTAATTATACGCTTTGGCATGCCGGGGTTGCTGCTGCTGCCATTGCTTGCTATGCAACCCTTGCCGGAGCTGGCGACAGAATTCTGGTACTGGACTGCGGCGCTTGTTCCGCTGGAAGTAACGGCGATGCTGCTCTATTCGCAAGCGATACGTGACACATCGTTGTCCCTGACATTGCCCTATCTGGCTTTTACGCCTGTATTTAACACACTGACAGGTTATTTATTGCTGCAGGAACAGGTTTCCCTGATCGGATTTGGCGGTATTCTGCTTGTCGTTTTCGGGGCATGGCTGTTGAATCTGGAACATGCGAGGGGTGCACGTTTCGATGTGTTCGCCCCGTTTCGGGCCATAGTTACTGAGCGCGGCTCTCGCTTGATGTTAATAACGGCAGCTCTGTACAGCATGACATCGGTGCTGGGGAAAGGCGCCCTGGCCTATACGACACCGGTCTTTTTCGGCACCCTTTATTATGTTGTTATTGGCTTTGTTGTCATTATTGCCTTTTCTGTCGGCGCCAGGACACCCGCCCATGTTTTATGGCGCCGTCCGGCAGCTCACCTTGCCATTGGCCTGTTTATGGGGGTGATGGTGTTGGCGCATTTTTTTGCAATACAGCACGTTGAAGTTGCGTACATGATAGCGGTAAAGCGTACCAGCCTGTTGTTCGGTATTCTGTACAGTGTTGTGCTGTTCCATGAGCGTGCCCGCGTCGAGCACTTCCTGGCCGGGTTCCTGATGCTGGCAGGAGTGTACTTGATCGCCAGCTAGAATGGGGTGACAGGGAGTTCTGGCGACAGCCCGGGCTGCCGCCAGTGCTTGACTGATTCAGGCAACGCTGCCGAACGATTTATCGACGGCGCCTGCCGGCACCTGGAGTCCGGCCAGTTTGCAACCCTGGGCTACAGGACCGCCCGGAATGATTTCATACAGGTATTTCATTCCGCCTTTGATATGAAAGCTTTCTTCCAGTGCATCCTTGATTTCACGTAAGTGCGGTCGCTCTGCCTTGTCGTAATACTCTTGCAGGGCGCGGACCAGTTGCCAGTGGTCTTCGGTAAGATCGAGACCATCTTCTTTGGCAACCTCTTCGGCTACAGCTGGGCTCCAGTCGCTTGGAGCATGAGGAAATGAATCGGACATCTGTCCCTCCTATTAGTGGACTATTGGCTTTTGGCCTGATTGTTGTGGTTGGATATATACAGGGTATAAAAACATAAAATAATGAATCATTACAATAAGTCAAGAAGTCGGATCGAAACGATGTAAATAGCCTTCATCCGAGTCTTCAGCATAGCATATGCCATAGCTAAATAAACGGGATAGCGGTCTTCCCTGCAGCATAAATTGCAGATCGGAGAAGCAGAGGCATTGTTGTCCGGATAGTCGCAAATATCCCCTGTCACCATTGTCCTTGATTTCCCCGCCATCCAGCCGGGCAAGGTCGATGGTCGTATCGCGCATGAGCAATAATGATTTTCCGGATAAACGAAGACAGGGGTTGCGGGATTGCACTTATTATTACATCGTGCCAGTCATTAAGGCAGCCGCGAGAATGACCCCCGGGTCTGTCGTCACTTGCGGACAGCTCAAAATTCTTCCACCGAATAACGCTTGATCCTGATAGTGTCGCTCCAGTAGCTGGAGGGCAGACCGGCCTTCATTTTGAGGTGGTCAAGAAACTCCTTCGAATCAGTCAGCGATTCCCACACGGAAGGAAGAAACGTACCCTTGTTGAAGCCATCCTCCAGGATCAGGCCATCCACGCCGGGCCTGATCTGGTTGACCAGGTCCTGTTCAGAGTCAAATTCAATTTCCTCGGGAGTGCCCAGAACCGATATATGGACATCAAGATTATCCAGCTCGTTTTCAGCCAGTGGCATAAAGCGGCTGTCAGTGAATGCTGCCGCCCAGGCATTATAGGCAACGTCTTCAGCCAGCGGGCGCATCGGTTTGAGTATACCAATGCATCCACGTAATTCCCGGTTGCGACGCAAGGTAACAAAAGTTGCTTTTTTCTGCTGTAACTCATCCGGGTATTGCGTAATGTCGATTTCGAGCGCTTTGCCGGTCTTGAACCCGTTGCTGATCGACTGGTACGCCAGGTCGCGTAAAATCTGCCGGTTTTTCGTGCTTAACATAAACTAGCTCAGGGCCCAGGCGCCGTATCCCACCACGCTGCTTCTGTCACCCGCGGTATCTCCGGAGTTGCGCAGATCAAGCGTAGTCACATGAAGACCGTGTTTTCTGGCGGCCAGTAACAGGCCGGTTATCGGGTTGCGACCACAGGCCTGGTCGTAATGGATGGCGGCCGGATTCATTTCTTCAATGGCAAGACAGGTCTCGCTGTCCATGGCGCGCGCCGTATTGTAGTCATGGTAATGACTCAGGTCGGAGGAAATAACAATAAGGGTTTCATCCCCGCCCCAGAGCCTTTCCAGTACTTCGCCCACTTCTTCAGCATTGGTGTCGCCAACCACAAGAGGCACCAGGGTGAAATCATCGAGGACTTCCTGCAGGAAAGGGAGCTGTACCTCGAGGCTGTGTTCCTGCTGGTGCGTTAAATCAAACTCGTGCACCTGCGGAAGAGCTGTAATCTGCTCGATCGCATCACGGTCAATTTTTATTGATCCGAGTGGCGTAGCAAAATAATCAGCGCTACTGGTCGCCAGGCCACTGAGCGGCACACGGTGACAGGGGCCCAGCAGTATCACGCGTTTGACGCTATGGCTGATATCTTTCAGTTGTGCAAATGCGCTTGCTGCCACAGGCCCGGAATAAATATAGCCGGCGTGAGGAACGATCAGCGCCTTCGGTGTCGGTTCGACCCGGGCAGCCGTGGATAGCATCGCCTGGATATCGCTATGCAGCTGTGACGGGTCTGCAGGATAGAAAAGACCGGCAACAGCCGGGGGTCGTATTCTGGACATTTCGCACCTCGGTTGAATATTATGGTGTTTTCAGTGTCTATATTATATCGACCAAATTTTTTTATGTTTGCTTCAGCCTGTTCCTTGATATTTATCAACAGGTCATTATTTATCTTTATATACAGTCAACATTACAATGACAAATACACACGAAAATATATCACTCGATGATCCCGGCGTCGTGCCGACCCGCTACTGGCACAAGCTGGAAGACGGGCGGGTTCAGTGTGACCTGTGTCCGCGGGAATGCAAGCTGCATGACGGTCAACGGGGCCTGTGTTTTGTCCGCGCAAGTGTAAAAGACCAGATTGTACTGACGACCTATGGTCGCTCCAGCGGTTACTGCATAGATCCTGTCGAGAAGAAACCGCTGAACCATTTTCTGCCGGGCACTCCGGTGCTCTCTTTCGGCACAGCGGGCTGCAACCTTGCCTGCAAGTTCTGCCAGAACTGGGATATCAGCAAATCGCGCCAGCTGGATACCTTGATGGATAAAGCTGATCCGGAAACGATTGCGCGAGCCGCCGAGGAACTGGGCTGTCGCAGCGTGGCCTATACCTACAATGATCCGGTAATTTTCCACGAATATGCCATTGATGTGGCCAGGGCATGCAGGCAGCGCAATATCAAATCAGTCGCTGTGACTGCCGGCTATGTCAGTCCCGAACCGCGCAAGGAATTCTATCAGTACATGGATGCGGCCAATGTGGACCTGAAAGGATTCACCGAAGACTTTTACTGGAAGGTCACCGGTTCACATCTGGCCCCGGTGCTCGAAACCATCGAATACATACATCATGAAACGGATGTCTGGATGGAGCTGACGACACTGCTGATACCCGGCTATAACGACAGCGAAAAGGAAATCGAGGAAATGACGCAATGGGTTGTTGACAAGCTGGGCCCGGATGTACCGATGCATTTCACTGCGTTTCATCCTGATTACAAGCTGATGGATGCAGCCAGAACACCACTTTCAACGCTCAAGCGCTCACGTGACATCGCGATGAAAAACGGGGTGCGTTACGCCTTTACGGGCAATGTCCATGACAAGGAAGGTGACAGTACCTACTGCCACTCCTGCGGCACGCGTTTAATCGAACGCGACTGGTATGAGCTGGGTGAGTGGAACCTTGATGCTCATGGCTGTTGTAACAAGTGCGGTACCCGGTGTGCCGGCGTGTTCGAAGCCGGACATGGCGACTGGGGTTCAAAGCGCCAGCCGGTGCGGCTGGCAAACTACGCCTGATTGTCGCTCGGGCAGCGACCCGGCACGCGCCGGTTGCATCGTTCTGCAGCAGCATGCAGAATGTATATTCATGGAATCTCAACAATATCACGACAATTGGCGCTGATTTCCAGCCGTTTTGAGCAAACAACCGCTTTTTCCACGCTGAATTCCGAATTTCCCCGTCCGGTCGGTCTATTATTAGAGGTACATTTATCTGATAAATGCAGGACAAAAAGATATGCTGATGGTCACAGTTGATAGCGGCATAACAAGGCAATACCCAGAGTTGTAAACATATTATGTATGAATCGTTCTATGGCCTGACTACCAAGCCGTTCTCGTTATTGCCGGATCCGGAGTTCCTTTATCTGGGCAAGAAGCACAAGGTCGCACTTGCGTTGCTCGAATATGCCTTGATGAACAATGCCGGTTTTTGCGTCATTACCGGCGAAATCGGTGCCGGCAAAACAACGCTGTTGCGTCGCCTGCTCGGCAGCATAGAAGAAAACATCACGGTCGGCATGATTACCAACACCCACCAGTCTTTTGGCGAATTGCTGGACTGGGTGCTGTCTGCTTTCGGCATTCACCAGTCCGGGCTGAGCAAGGTTGAAATGCACCAGCGCCTGGTTGACTTTCTGCTTGAACAGTACGCCAGTAATAAAACCACATTACTGATCGTTGATGAGGCCCAGAATATGCCCGCAGCAACGCTGGAGGAGCTGCGTATGCTGTCGAATATCAACTCGGAAAAAGATCTGGTATTGCAGGTTATTCTGGCGGGCCAGCCGGGACTGAAAGATACTCTGAGAAAACCCGAGCTGAAGCAGTTCGCGCAACGTATCTCGGTTGATTACCATCTCGATGCATTGAACCAGGCAGAGGCCTGTTCTTATATCCAGCATCGACTGGTAACGGCCGGCGCAACGGATGATATTTTTACGCCGGCGGCCTGCCGCTTGATCCATCAGTACAGCGGTGGTGTGCCGCGACTGATAAACCTGCTGTGTGACACCGCGCTGGTATACGGTTTTGCCGATCAGCAGAAGTTGATTGATGTTGATCTGGTTGAGGAAATGGTCAGGGAGCGCATGGAAAACAGCATTCTGCCCCTGGCCAATATCGATAATGGTGAAATGCCGGCCGGGAATGATGATGCGTTTCCATGGATAAACCCGGAAGGAGGTACCCAGGGCCTGAAGCCGGCGGCTAAAAAAAAACAGTTGAAGAAGCCGTTTGTGAAATAACCCCGACTCAGCAACGACCGGATTCGGCAAGCATATCACCGGGGTATATTGCGGAAGATAAAACAGACGCCGCCAGCGGGATAACACTCCTGTCTGCCGTCACACCCGCTGATGATCATCCACCAACCGGCCAGGCCGATAAAGTATCGTCGTCTGTGGCTGCCGCTGCAGATGCGGCGCTGGACGATGTTGTTCCTGCTGCTGATGAAATGCCTGAGCGCTCTGCCGAGAGTCAAACCGCTGTGCCTGTACAGACAGAGGCCGGGAAGAGGCGCCCTGGATGGCTTCTCCTGTTTGTTCTGCTGATATTCGCTGTGTTGATGGCCGTTACAACAGGTGCATTCAAACAGGGGAAGGTATTGCCGGGTGACGTGCAGAGCAAGCTGGCTGAAATGGAAAATATCAAGCAGGACCTGTTGCGTGTTCGGCAGCAGGCAGAAGCCATGCAGCACGAACGTGACGCCGCGCTGGCGAAAGGCAGGCAGGAGCAGGAACAGCGTGAACGGGAATTAAAGCAGGCGCTGGACGCCGCGCAACGTGAAAAAGAAGCGGCCGCTGCCGCGGCACTGGCGGCAGAGAAAGCACTGCGGGCATCCCGGCAGGCCGAGGAGCTGGTTAAAAAACAGCGCATCGAAGAGGCCAGGCTGCGCGCAGAGCGCAGACGTCTGCAGCAGGCAAGGAAAGAGGCCGAGCTTGTTGAGCAGCGTCTACTGGAACAGCGGCGCAAGGCCGAACTGGAACAGCAGCGTCTTGAAAGTGCAAGAAACAGGGCTGAAGCGCTGGCGCCACAGCCAGCAGCAGATCAGCAGAAGCAATCACCGGCAGGGCTTGATGAGGTTGAGGATTCAGTTACCGGCACGGCCACTGATGTTGCGGAGCCGGAGGCCAGGCAAAAAGAGACATCTTTCAACACTGATCCCTGTTCATCGCCTTCGGCAAAATTTCTGTCTACCTGCAGGTAGTTATTCTTTATCTGTTTGATGATCGAAGGTTTTACCGGTGGCATCTGAAGGAAACTGTACTGTAACTTCATCTGGAAACGTTTTTTCAGGTCAGCCATCGACAGGGTATCGCCTTTATCAACAAAGCGTTGCCAGATTTTGTCCCAACGTTCATCATCAAGTTAAAATCCGAGCGGCAGCCATACGATATGCTGATTGAAATCAGTGATGACCTTCGGTTGCTTGAGTTTGCCTGCTGCCATGTTATCAAGCGGATGATGTTTTAATATGTGCCTGACTTTATCAGCCAGTGGCGAAATGTTACAAATCTTATGGTAAACAGCAAACCGGTTCTCTTGTCTATTGTTGAGCTTGGTGGTTACCCTGACTTTTCCCGGCGCTATCGTGCTAATGGCTACGAAGTCATCAGTACTGATTCGGTTCGCAAGGCAGTCAAGTTGATCCGCAAGCACAAACCTGCTGTCATTGTGGCCGAGTTCAATTTCCAGTCTGACTTCAGGGACCGCACCAGCAGCCTGGAGACGTTGTTTTCAAGCCTGCAGGGCGTGATTGATGCCAGCGTGATCGTTTTCTATGAAAAAGAGTATCGCCATCAGTTTGAGAGATTGCTTAACCAGTTTCAGGTATTCGAGGCACTTGAGTTCCCGATCGATGAAAACTTGCTGGAGAGGGCGCTGCAGGCGGCCAAAGCGGCTCACGTCTGATTAACCCTAAAGATAACAGGTTGCAAATCTGTCTGTCTTTGAGTACAAAGCACATCCAGCTTAAATATCATGGTAAGGCAATGGCTGAAAACAAACCCGAGAATACGTTGATTGACAGCAGTGATCCTGCAGCATCAGCTGAATATATCCAGCAATACCTGGCACGCAAGGAGCAGGAACTGAAATCACTCCCCGCGGATGCGCCCGATGTCGACCGGGCGCGGCTCAAGCTGGACATAGCCGAGGCCAAGGTCGGTATTACACGAGGTGATGAAGCGTGGGATCTCGCCCGGTCCGCACTGGATGTGTTTCTTGAGAATGAGTGCTGGCAGGAGGCCGTTGAGGCCTGTGATGTACTATATCAAACAAACCAGCCTGCATCGCTGGTGGCCCTGGCGCATGGTGTCTGGCTGGCCGTGACCTACCCGATCGATCCGCAGCTGACGATTAATATGCTGGGTTATGTGATCGATGAGACGCCTCCCGATGCCGATGGTGCTGCAGTTGCCGCGATAACGGCGCATTACATCGCAGACCTGCGCGCGGAGGAAAAACAGCGGGACAGCCTGTTGTTTCTTACCAATGAGATGGTTGCCAACGTGGCCAGGGCGCATTCCAAGGTTGAAGACAAGGAGGCCCTGAATGCGTGGGTGGAAAAACTGCGTTTGCGCAATCCCGAAGACTTCCTGCCCAAGCTGGCGCTGGTAATCGGTGCGATTGTTCCTGCTGATCAATGGTGGTTCGATCGTGACGCCTTGCGTGAGAAGCTGCCGGATTAAACCGGAAACAGCGAGGGTTCCGGTTCAACGCAAAGGCGCGAAGACGCAAAGAGCGCTAAGTGACTGATGGTTGTTCGTGCTTCTTTTCAAGCCGGTTAATCTAGTCCGGCTTCCGTTTCACTTCGATCTGGTTGAGCAACGCCAAACAATTTCCGACGTGCCTGTGCGGTCCAGACCTGTTCTGATCGTCATACCCGCGAAAGCGGGTATCCAGTGTCTTTGCAGGTGATGATTAATCCGCCAACAATGCGAAAGACACAAATCAAGCTGAATCAAATAAAGCAATTTGCGTTCTTGGCGTTATTCGCGGACATAAATATATATTCATATTCCAGGCATGTCTTTGCTCCTGAATCTTTTCAGGCTGTCAGAAATAAAAAGCTTAGCGATCTTTGTGTCTTCGCGCCTTTGCGTTAAATAACTAGTCGTCTTCCACGCTCAGGTTGCTGGTATCCGGTAGCGGGGCTTTTTCTTTTGGTTTCGGGTTTTCGATGACATCGGCACCGACCTCGGCCATGGTGA
The DNA here is from genome assembly GCA_050049835.1 of Gammaproteobacteria bacterium. Classification (GTDB taxonomy): domain Bacteria; phylum Pseudomonadota; class Gammaproteobacteria; order SZUA-229; family SZUA-229; genus JABDQW01. The sequence continues at coordinate 164 of JASFVM010000037.1, read as the reverse complement.
TATCGCTGATATCGCCGATGGGTTGCGGTTCGGCTTCGGGCGGGTTTTCGATGACATCGGCACCGACCTCGGCCATGGTGATATCGCTGATATCACCGATGGGTTGCGGTTCGGCTTCGGGCGGGTTTTCGATGACATCGGCACCGACCTCGGCCATGGTGATA
>JASFVM010000262.1:0-4187 GCA_050049835.1 Gammaproteobacteria bacterium | reverse complement strand
GGTGACATGCGGAAAGTCATGTCCCTTGGCCAGCATCTGGGTGCCGACCAGTATTCTGGCGCTGCCCGAACGGGCCTGCTCGAGTTTTTCATGCAATGTACCCTTGCGACGCGTGGTGTCGCGGTCGATCCGTTCAATGCAGATATCCGGGTATCTTGCTTTCAGGAACTGCTCGATACGCTCCGTACCGGCACCGATAGAAATCAGTTCGGTGCTGCCGCAATCGGCACAGGCATCGGGTACAGCGGATTCTGCACCACAATGGTGGCATCTGAGCAGTTGCCTGCTTTTATGGTAGGTCATGTGGGCGTCACAACGTTTGCACGAAGTCGTCCAGCCGCATTCATGGCACATCAGCAACGGGGAAAATCCGCGTCGGTTCAGGAACAGCAGCACCTGACCGTCATTGGCTAAATGTTCGCTGATGGCATCGAGCAGGAGCGGTGACAGGCCTTCCTGCAGTTTCTGCCTGCACAGATCGACCAGCTTGATGTGTGGTGTTTGCGTAGTGCGTGCACGTTGCTTCAGGGTATGCAACAGGTAGCGACCGTTATAGCAGTTGTACAGGCTTTCCAGGGAAGGTGTGGCTGAACCCAGAATCACCGCTATACCTGCCTGCTGGGCGCGTACAAGTGCCAGGTCCCTGGCATTGTAGCGAAAGCCGTCCTGTTGCTTGTAGGAACCGTCATGCTCTTCATCGATGATGATCAGCCCGAGTTGCGGCATGGGTGTGAACACGGCAGAACGCGTGCCGATCACCAGCTGTGCTTTATCTTCTGCAGCCGTAGTCCATGCACACAGGCGCTGGCTGTCATTCAGAGCAGAATGCAAGGCGGCTGTACGCACGCCGAGCCTTGTTCTGAAGCGCTCAGTCAATTGCGGGGTCAGGCTGATCTCAGGCACCAGCACCAGCACCTGTTTGCCGGATTTGAGTATCGATTCCGCTACCGCAATATAGACTTCGGTTTTACCGCTGCCGGTTACGCCGTGCACAAGATGCGTCCTGTAGCCGGCACCCAGTTGTTGTACTGAATCAATCACCGCCTGCTGTTCCGGGTTGAGCTTCGGCCCGGGCTCGGGTGAAGCTACCGGATCAGGCAGGCAGGGCTGCTCGCTTTTGCCTGCCAGGCCTTTTTCAACCAGCGCTTTCATGGCCGGGCGCCAGTTTTCGAACGTCAGGTTCAGGGCCTCGTCGCTGACGCCGGCGTTATGTTGTTGCAGAAAAGTATAGAGTTGATGCTGTCTGGGCGCGCGTTTGAATGTTTGCACCATATCAACAGAATTTGCTGTGCTGTACCATATGGTCTGGCCCTTGACCGATGGCGGTTTGCCTTTGCGCAGCAAAGCCGGCATTGCAGTACTGAGTACTTCACCGAGCGGATACTGGTAATAACTGGCAGCCCATCTCAGCAATTTGAGTATGTCTTCAGGCAAAAGAGGTTCCATATCCAGAACTGCCTTTACGGTTTTCAGTTTGTTCGCGTTGACATTGCTATGAGATGAATTTCCAGTGACCACACCGATATGGGTGCGCCGGCCGAACGGCACCTCGACACGGCAGCCCGGAGACAATGAACGCCGGTCACAATTTTCAGGCACGAGATAATCGAAGCAGGAATACAGCGGTGCCGGAACGGCGACCTGAACATATTTCAGTGCTGGTTTTTGATTGTGCCGGGAGTGTTGCATGCAGGCTGCACTATAGCTGATTTTAATTCGCAATAGTGTGGAATAATCGGGACAGAAATTCGTCTGCCAGTCCAGTAATCAGAAAAGTTCTGAATTTGTCCACAAGAACTGTGGATAACTTTGTGGAAAAAAGTTTATCAACTGGAAAAATCCCAGTGTTTCAGGCCGATTGTCATAAAATGGTCATATTTTAACCACATGTAAATTCATATATAAAACAATATCTTGTAATAATCAACTCTATAATACTAGATTGAAAACGCATTGCGACAGGGTTTGATTTTCTTTGAAAAATATGCTGTGCATAAACCTGGCGGATCGATCTGTTTTTTCGTCATATTTATCCAATATTCTTCATAGTTTTTATACGTTATCTTCATAACTCACTAATAATTAGTAAAAAACCGGATTTGCTCACATTTTCTGTGGATAACTTTGTGGAAAAGATTTTCTAAAGTATAAAAAACTACGTAAAAAATAGTATAAATTGCACTTATGGTTAAAAAATAACCAATATATTTTTATTCAATATTATCAATAACCTGGCATAGGAAAATCCATTATATTGTGGGTGCTATCATCCTTATTGAAACTGAACCGATGCATATTAGAGTCTGGTTATTTACTTGTGTACAAACCGTTATAGTCTTGCGCCTTGCGGAACAATAGCTTAGATGAAATTCGGACCTGATTTGGCGCATGAAATGAATTCAGTTAGGCTGTGTTGCCCTGATTGAGCGAGCGCTAAAAGATGGATATCTGGCAACACATTGAACAACAAATAGAGAAGGTAACGGGTAGCCGCTTCCGTATTCACGGCAATCAAAGTCTCGGTGGCGGTTGTATCAATTCGGCATTCAGGGTCAGCGACAGGGAGCGGAGTTATTTCATCAAGACCAACGATGTTCGTCATGCCTACATGTTCGAAGCCGAGGCTGAGGCCCTGCGCGAAATGTCATCATCAAACACGGTACGTGTGCCCGAACCTGTTTGCTACGGCGAATACGGCGACCAGAGTTATGTGGTAATGGAATACCTTGAGCTTGGCGGCAGCGCAGATATGGCTGAGTTCGGTCGGCAACTTGCAGCCATGCACCAGGTGACCGCGGACCGTTTTGGCTGGCATATCGACAATACCATCGGTTCGACCCCGCAACCCAACTCGCCGGCTGATAACTGGGTCGAGTTCTGGCGCGAACAGCGCCTGGGTTTTCAGCTGCAAACAGCTGCAGGCAACGACTATGGTGGTGAGCTGCAACGGCTGGGTGAGCGTCTGCTGGCTGAGATGCCGGCGCTGTTCACAACTCATGATCCGGTGCCTTCGATGTTGCACGGTGATCTCTGGGGCGGCAACTACGGCGCCCTGCGCGATGGTACGCCGGTTATCTTTGACCCGGCTTTTTACTATGGTGACCGAGAAGCGGATCTGGCCATGACAACCTTGTTCGGTGGATTCGGCGGGCAGTTTTATGCCGCCTATAATGAAGCCTGGCCACTGGATGACGGTTATGAATTGCGCAAAACCTTTTACAATATCTACCATATTATCAACCACCTCAATCTGTTTGGCGGTGGCTACCATGGCCAGGCGATCAGTATGATAGAACGGGTGTTGTCCAGTCTGTAATGCTGCTCAACTATTAAGGTTTGAATAATTGACAAGTATCATGGCAGAGTTTTTTGAGTCTGATATATTTGTTCTAAAACTTTTCGAGGTTTATAGCATGTATTTACGAATTATATTTATTGCGCTGCTTTCGTTGCTTTTCAGTAATGTTATCGCAGGAGAGTTAACAATCCCGCAAGATGACGCCGTCATCCAGTTTGAAACAAAAATTGGTGTTGTAACTTTTGCTCATCAAATGCATGCAAGCCTCAGTATTACCGAGTGCAAGACCTGCCATCACAAGCTGGAGCCGGCCGATACCACGGTAAAACCGTGCCACGAGTGTCACCAGCATAAAAAAGATGGTGAAGCTCCGAAGACCAAAACCGCTTTTCATACGCGCTGCATAGGTTGTCATGAATACACCGTTGCTGATGGTGGGCAAGCCGGACCGGTGAAGAAGAAGTGCAAGCTTTGTCACATCAAGTAATGCCAGTGATGGCTATCCTGTAGTCAGTGTAGCCTTGAGCTGATATAAAAATTCAGTTCTCGCCAGGGCGCAAAGGCCGCAAAGAAAATCCAGAAATTAAATAAAAACACAAGAAGCTACTTTGCGCTCTTTGCGCCCTGGCGAGAGCAAAGACTTTATTAGGCAAGGTCTGTTTTAAGGACTTTTTCGGCAATGTGCTTCATGCAATCTCTCGCAATGACGAGGTTGCTGGCGGAAGTAACGAGGTTAGAGTTGCAAGTGGCATACGCAAGGTTTGCATGACCTGTGAGCTGAACCTCACCCTGCGCCACTTTTCCCTCGCCACTGGTTTTTAATACCTGTAGCTGGCTGATACCGTGATAACGCTGGTGTTGTAATCGAGGGTTTCATTGCCGAGCAGCA
>JASFVM010000261.1:0-4202 GCA_050049835.1 Gammaproteobacteria bacterium | reverse complement strand
CCTGCGTTCAGTGTCCAAGTATGCGCTGACAGATATCACCGTTGATTTTGAAGAAGGGACCGATGTCTACTGGGCCAGGCAGCAGGTTACAGAACGACTCAATGGCATCTGGGGCGACCTTCCAGCTGATATCTCGGGGGGCGTGGCGCCACTGACGACCCCGCTGGGTGAAATGTTCATGTTCACCATCGAGGGCGGCACACTCAGCCTGATGGAGCGACGCGACCTTCTGGACTGGGTCATTCGTCCCGCTTTGCGTACCGTGCCGGGTGTTGCCGATGTGAATGCACTGGGCGGGATAGCCAGAACCTTCGAGGTGATCCCGGATAACGCGCGCATGTTCGCCCGCGGTATAAGCCTCGACCAGTTAATAGCTGCGCTTGAAGCCAATAACCGGAATGATGGTGCCGGGCGTCTTAACGACGGTGAAGAAGTGCTGCTGGTGCGTACCGAGGGCAGTATCCGTAGCCCGGAAGACCTGGCTGCGATCGTGGTGCAATCAGACTCTGCGGAGCCCGTGCGTATAGGCGATATCGCCCGGGTTGGCTACGGCGCACTAACCCGTTATGGTGCGGTGACACATGACGGTAAGGGTGAAGTCGTCGAGGGCCTGGTCCTGGGTCTGCGTGGTGCCAATGCCCGTGAACTGGTCGCTGGCCTGCACGCAAAGATTGCAGAGCTGAAGCCCGGGCTGCCCGAGGGTGTCGACATAAAGGTCTTCTATGACCGTGGGCGCCTGGTCGAGAGCGCGGTGGGCACCGTGACCAGGGCACTGGGTGAAGCCATCGTCCTGGTGGTGATCCTGCTTGTTCTCTTCCTGGGGGATATCCGTGCAGCGCTGACCGTGGCCCTGATACTGCCGCTGGCTGCACTGGTCACGTTTATCATGATGAACCAGTTTGGCATGTCCGCAAACCTGATGTCCCTGGGTGGCCTGGCTATTGCGATTGGCATGCTGGTAGATGCCGCCGTGGTCGTTGTCGAGAACATCGTCAGCCATCTCGCTCACCAGTCGAAGGTATCACGATTGCCGCGTCTGCACCTGATCTACCGAGCCGTACGCGAGGTCTCGACCCCGGTGACCTCGGGTATCCTTATCATCATTATCGTTTTCCTTCCGCTGCTGACCCTGCAGGGTCTGGAAGGCAAGTTGTTTGTTCCTGTTGCGCTGACCATCGTGTTTGCGCTGTCGGGTTCACTGCTGCTGTCGTTGACGGTGATACCCGTTCTGGCCTCCTATCTGCTGGGTCAGGTTTCTCATCAAGAGCCCTGGCTGGTGCGACGCATGCTGGCTGTGTACCGACCGGTACTGAACTGGTCTATGAACCATGCCATGGTCGTGATTGGCATCGCGCTGGGTTCCATGGCGCTGGCTGCTCTGTTGTATACCCAGGTTGGCAAGACTTTTATGCCGACCATGGACGAAGGTGACATGATCGTGCAACTCGAAAAACTGCCATCGGTAACCCTTGAAGAGTCGCTTGCGATTGATACCCGATTTCAGCAAGCACTGATGCAGCGTGTCCCTGAGGTAGTTGGCATCATCTCGCGCACCGGCTCGGATGAACTGGGCCTCGACCCGATGGGTCTGAATCAGACTGACAGCTTCCTGACATTAAAGCCGCGTGATCAATGGAGCGTGTCCGGCAAGGATGAACTCGTTGATGCCATACGCACAGTCATCAAGGACTTCCCCGGCGTTGCCTTTGCCTTTACCCAGCCCATCGAGATGCGCGTGGATGAAATGCTGACGGGTGTCCGGGGTGACCTGGCGATCAAGATCTTTGGCGATGATGAGGAAAGCCTGAACAGAACGGCCGAATCCATAGTGTCCGTCGTTAACACCATCGAAGGTGCCGAAGACGTCTATACACCGCGGAACGACGGCGCCCAGTATTTCAAACTCACGGTTGACAGACTTACAGCCGGTCGCGTGGGTATTGACGTGGACACCCTGGAATCCGCCTTGCGCGCCCAGGTGGAAGGCATGAAGCTGGGTACCGTATACCAGGGTGGTCGTCGTGTTCCGCTGATCGTGCGTGGTGCCGAGGAGCTGCGTGATTCACCGACGCTGTTTGCATCGCAGCATATCGTGCTGCCCGGCGGTGAAAAAGCCCACCTGCAGGATCTGGTGCACATCGAACGCGTCGATGGCCCCGTATCGGTCGTACGGGAACGTGGTAAGCGAATGGCTGTAGTGATCGCGAATGTCTCCGGCCGTGATCTTGTGGGTTTTGTCGACGAGGCAAGAACGAAGGTCGCAGAGCAGATTAAACTCCCTGCCGGTTACTACGTGAAATGGGGCGGCGAGTTCCAGAACCAGCAGCGTGCCGCCCGAAGGCTGTCGATTGTCGTACCCGTGGCCGTCGGCCTGATATTCCTCATCCTGTTTCTGACCTTCCGTTCGGTCAGGCAGGCTTTGCTGGTGCTCAGCAACATTCCCTTTGCGATGGTTGGCGGCGTAGTTGGTCTGTTTATTACAGGTGAATACCTGTCGGTGCCGGCCTCGGTCGGTTTTATCGCGCTGCTGGGTATCGCCGTGCTCAACGGTGTCGTCATGCTGACGTATTTTAACCAGTTACGTGCAATGGGCCGTTCGATGCAGGAAGTCATTATCGAGGGCGCCCAGCGCCGACTCAGACCTGTATTAATGACGGCCAGTATCGCAGCGTTTGGCCTGGTGCCGTTGCTGTTTGCCAGCGGGCCCGGTTCTGAGATTCAGCGACCGCTGGCCATCGTGGTCATTGGTGGTCTCGTCAGTTCGACCCTGCTCACGCTGGTTTTACTGCCGCTGCTGTATAGTCGCTTTGGCGACCGGACATAGGGCATAGAAAATGGAAAATAATGTACTGATTTCAATCGTTGTTGTACCGACTATTGAAGACATGGTCGTGGATTGGCTACTGGAGCGGGAGGAGATCAGCGGCTTCACCCGTGTCGCAGTCGATGGGCATGGTTCATCGGCTCATTCCATGACAATCGGTGAACAGGTTGCAGGTCGGAGGAAACAGGTCATGTTCCAGTTTTATCTGCCGGAGCAGCTCATGTCAGGTGTGGTAGATGGTTTAACAGACGGGTTTGGAGGTACCGGTCTGCATTACTGGGTGACACCGGTGGTGGATAGCGGGAGGCTTGAGTAAGCGATGAATTATGACAAGCTGGATGAGCGGTAAAGGTCAATTATCCCGCGCCTGGAATAATACCAGTCTCGGGGCGGGGCTTACTCACCTGGCTTAAGAGCGAATACCGGATTTACGGTTGTTCCTGAGCCAGCTACATCAGCGCTGCTACCGATCGGTCTTCCAGGCTTTATTGGAATAGCTCGGGTTAAGCAATATAAAGGCATTTAGAAAAGCCAAAGTTTCGTACTACTTGTGTTTATAACTACACAATGTCTTTTTCTGGGTGTACACAGAGACGCTGAGCCCCGCACTCACAGGGTTGTCTTTCTCAACTCGACTGTTCGCTTTTGGCTGTCACTTCAACCGGTCGATCGTCGCCTGACATCAGGGTTGGCTGATTTATGCAGAAAGAGTAATTCTATTCTTGTCCGGCAAATCTGAATTGATTGTCAGATCAACCTGTGAAAAGAGGCTGAAGCTCGCTGTCAAGGTGACTGTATTGTGACTCAGAATAAAAGGGCTACAAACACAAATCTGCAACCCTTTGATATAAATGGCTCCCCGACCTGGGCTCGAACCAGGGACAAACGGATTAACAGTCCGTTGCTCTACCAACTGAGCTATCGGGGAAGGGATGTCTCACCGGGCTGAAGCCCTCTTTGGAAGGCCGGTATGCTACCGATTTGGAGCCGACGGGTCAATAGTATTTGTGTGATAACTTTGAAGCTGAACGGCATAACATATTGATATTGTAGAGTTTCACAAAGTCCCGGATTTCACTTCGTTGCATCCGGGCTACTGCTGAAAAAGCAGGGGCGAGGGTCGAGTGGCGGGGTACGAGGAAAAACGGGTAAGACACTGGATCCCCGCCTTCGCGGGGATGACGGCTTTGTAGCCTGGATGAAGCGCCGGCGTAATCCAGCTCCATCACTGTTTCAAATTACAGAAACATCAATAATCCTTTGCGTCTTCGCGCGTTTGCGTTAAAAGTCCTCTGTGCCTCTGCGGTGAATAAAAGCTTCACGTGATTCCGCTGTGCTATTTAGACCGGGCTACCGCACTCTAGGCTATGGCTTTCTG
>JASFVM010000260.1:0-4212 GCA_050049835.1 Gammaproteobacteria bacterium | reverse complement strand
AATTACAAGGACAAACCGGAAGATGCAACGGCCTGGTTGCGTCAGTTTGGTAATCCTTACCAGATCGTTGCGCAGGATCTTGATGGTCGTGTTGGTATCGATTGGGGTGTTTACGGCGCGCCGGAAACCTTCGTCATTGACCATAACGGCATCGTACGCGACAAGCGCATTGGTCCTGTTGATGAGGAATACATCAATGAAAAGCTGATGCCACTGGTTAAACAGATAAGGAGCGAACAGGCATGAGAATAATCCTGTTGATTGCCATGCTTGTCATGCTGCCGCCAGTATATGCCGGCCCGGTTATCACCTACGAATTTGAATCGGAAGAGCAGGAGGCGCTGTTTAACAAGCTCAGTGATGAGTTGCGTTGTCTTGTTTGCCAGAACCAGTCAATTGCCGATTCCAATGCAGATCTTGCCAAAGACCTGCGTGAAGAAATCTATGGCATGCTGCAGCAGGGCAAGAGCGAAGAAGAGATTATTGATTTCATGGTGGCGCGCTACGGAGACTTTGTGCTTTACAACCCGCCAATGAAGCCAGTGACATGGGTGCTGTGGTTTGGCCCGGCCGTTGCGCTGCTCGCGGGATTTGTATTTGTTGTCCGGATTATGAAGCGGCAACAAACAAACAGGGAAAATGAAATGACCGGTGAAGAACTGGAACGTCTCAAGGCGTTGCAGTCAGAAGCACAGGCAATAAAAAATGCCGGGGAAAGTAAAGACAGATGAATATTCTTTTCTGGGCGTTATTGCTGCTGTTGCTGCTGGTCGCGGTTGTCATTGTGATCTACCCGTTGCTGCGTGTTCGGCGATCAACAACCATTGCCTACAAGGACAGTAATCTCGGGCTATATGATGACAAACTCGCAGAGCTGGAAGCAGATCTTGGCGAGGGCCGTATCGACCATGAGCAGTACCAGTCTGCAAGGCAGGAAATCGACCGCGAGCTGCTGCAGGATATTCCCAGGGAAAGCCGGGATACCGCATCAATACACTATGCCGCACAATTGAAGCGTCACCCCGGGCTGGCCGTGCTGATATCGGTCTTTCTGCCCACGATTGCCCTGCTGGTTTATATGAAGCTCGGCATGCATGCCAGCACAGGGATGCAGCATGCAGCAAAGCAAGTGCAGACACAGCAAACGCAGACACAGCAAACCACAACAGCTTCGGTAGAAGAAATGACACGCCAGCTCGCAGAACGCATCCAGCAGCAGGGTGGCAGCCAGGAAGAGTGGGCCATGCTCGGGCGAGCATACAAACACCTGGGGCAATATGTCCTGTCGGCCGAAGCGTTTGAGCAGGCAGTGAAACTAAATCCCACCGCGCAGCTCTTGCTGGAAGAGTCAGAATCAATCGCACTGGCCAACAATCAGCGCTTCACGCCTGAAGCCACGGCATTGGTCATGCGCGCACTTGAGATGGAACCGGATAATGTGAATGTGCTGTGGTTCGCCGGTGTTGCCGAATTCCAGGCGGGTAATTACCGTAACAGCATTCAGCATCTGTCACGGCTGACTGCCGAAGCAAAACAGGACCCGGATATTGACCGCTCCATACGCCTGTATATCGACAAGGCAAGAAACGAACTGATTGCAGCCGGCGAAGATGTGCCTGCCACCGACGAAATCATGGGCGCATCGGCCACTCCTTCAGTGGTAAGCAGCGGAGCAAGCTTGCAGGTCAAAGTCGATGTCAGTGACGAAGTGCGTTCACGTTTCAGCCCGGGTGACGCGGTCTTTATCTATGCTAAAGCAACGGCAGGCCCCAAGATGCCACTTGCTGTCCAGCGACTGACGCTGGAACAATTGCCGACAACCGTTACCCTCGATGACAGCATGGCAATGATGGAAGGCATGAACATGAGTGCCTTCGGTAGTGTTGTTGTGTCTGCACGAGTGACGACTTCGGGTAGTGCCATAGCGCAGGCTGGCGATTACATCGGTCAGTTCGAAGTTGAAGATGTAACTGATGCTGAAATGGTCGAAATCAGTATTGACACCCAGGTCCAGTAGTTAATCAATAACTTTATGGAGCATATGATGCAACACATGTTGAAGAAGGTTCTAGTAGTATTCTCGTTGCTGGTTGTAATCAGTGGAACAGCATGCGCAGATACCTACGAAGAAGGCAAGCACTACAAGCGGGTAGATCAGCAGAAAACAATCGATAGCGACAAGATCGAAGTTCTTGAATTTTTCTGGTATGGATGCCCCCATTGCTACTCATTTGAACCTTATATAAGCAAGTGGAAAAAGAATAAACCCGATAATGTTGAATTTGTCCGTGTTCCTGCCACATTCCAGCCACTGTGGACATTGCATGCCCGTGCCTATTACGCATTCCAGATGCTCGGCGTCGGTGAACGGATTCATCCAAAGTTCTTCAGCGAGATCCACAACAAGAAAAATTACATGAAAACCTTCGATGCACTGGCCGTTTTCGCGCAGGAAAATGGTGTCGAGCGATCCGAATTCATTGATGCGATGAATTCCTTCACTATTGAAAACAATGTGCGCAAGGCGACGAAACTGGTTAAAGACTACCAGATCAGCGGTGTTCCCGGGGTTGCAATCAACGGTAAATACCTGGTGTCCGCTTCGATGGCTGGCAGCTATGACAATATGATCAAGATCATGAATTTCCTGATTGAAAAGGAATCTGCCAATGCCTCGGTGAACGATAGCGAGGTTCACAACAACGAAACCTGATTGCAAAGGGATGCTTATTTGGCTATACAGATGTAGTGAAACTACAACGAACAGTCCTGATGCAGTTCAATGCCGTCACCGGGAATGATTGAGGAGAGCACAATGAAGACCAGAAAAAAATTAATTGGCATGATTGTCATGACCGTGATGTTGACAGCATGCGGCAAGGATGACGCCACTCGTGAAGCAGCCGAATGCGTTTTTCCGGATGCCACTGACACTTCTGCACCGGGCTGGGTGTGTGATCTGCCGGTTGAGGGCATTGCGGTGTCCGCAGTCGGTGTTGCCGAGAAATCAGCGGCCGGCCACAGCTTCATGAAGAACATGGCGGCAACCGATGCGCGCGTCCAGCTTGCGCAGAGAATGCAGGTTCAGGTGCAGAACATGGTCAAGCAATATGCTGAAACTACCGGCGCCGCAGATACTGAGACTGTTGATAAAGTGAATACCTCCGTGACCAAGCAGATCACGGACCAGTCGCTGATTGGTACCAGAATCTACAAAACCCGAACCAGCCCGAATGGTGCTTTGTATGTTTTGCTGGGCATGGATGAGGCATCGGTTGCGACGGTGACACAGAATGCACTCAGAACCAGCATGAATAATGATGCTGCTCTATGGCAGCAGTTCAAGGCGCAAAAAGGGCAGGACGAGCTGGCGGCATCGATTGCTGAAATGAAACAGCAATAAAGCTCTGGCTGTTTTAGAACATGACCGGCATCCGGGGTAACCCGGCTTCCGGTTTTTTGTTTCAGGTGAAACGGCGCTGAGTACACAAAGCGGTGCTCAATGTTACCATCTTGACGCGTATTGCGAGAAATGATTTCATGAATTCCGGGTGTGATTTACCCGCGGTCGATATGAAAAGAGCAGTGTCTGCCTGCTATCCGGTGTCTCTCATCAGGCAAGGCATCAGCCAGGAAAAATATTGCGTTTATGTTGCAGATACGGCGTAATGTTGAACATGAATAAAACGCTTTCAGGTCTTGTTGCGCTTTCTCTGTTGTTTGTGTTCTCATCAGCAAAATCCGTGAATCAGTTTGAGCAATGGAAGCAGCAGCAACAGCAATCGTATCAGGCTTACAAGGATGAGCGTGATCGGGAGTTTGCTGCTTTTCTCAAGCAGCACTGGCGTGAAGTCGAGCTGATGAAAGGATTCGTGCGCGATGACAGGCCGAAGCCTGTAGTTATTCCGGTAGCCGAACCGGAGCCCGCCAGGCCCGTACCGGAACCGGTACCGGAAACAGCAACAGCTGAAAAAACCATGCCGGTTATTACCACGCCGGAAAAACCCGTGTCACTGAAGCCGGTGCCGGTACCTGCAGAGACACACACCGGCATACGTGTGCAGGTTGACTACTATGGTGTGCCAATCACTTTTTATTATGACCCGGCATTGAACAGGATCAGACCGGACAGGATAAGTGAAAAAGCGATCAGCACGTTCTGGTCAGACATAAGCAGAACAGATTACGAACCGTTGCTGGAACAATTAAACA
>JASFVM010000259.1:0-4214 GCA_050049835.1 Gammaproteobacteria bacterium | reverse complement strand
ATTTCATGCTGTGAGTCTGCAATTCATACCTGCTTTGTATAGCCATAGTATCAGGATAGTCGAGCATTATTAGAATTCTCTAATTATATGACAAGGTGCTGTTCTCAATGGATAAACGGATGTATTCATCATGGGTTAACATGCTCAAAGATGACGTCAAAGGGTCCTGTGTATGCACCGGCAGTCTGATTAATGCCGGACGTCAGTGTTGCCCCTACATAAACTCGCGTTGCCTGACCGGGTGTCGGGCTGAGTGTGAACTGGTTGACCGGGTCTGATACAAAGGAGCTGGCACTCATGGTTGCGGGACCGGCTAGTGTTGCAGTCGCGGGTAACAGTATCTGCACAGGATAGAAATCACAGCCTGAACGTGAATTCGAAACATCAAACGCTGCTGCTGAAACGATTCCACCCGCATGGTCAGGCGGAGAAGGTGACACGATGTTGCCATTGGTGTCGACAGCGATCGTACCTGCGAGTGATCCATCAAAATCACCGAATGACAGGTCCTGTACCAGTACTGCTGACAAGCTGTTTTTATTATTGCACTGGTTTATATTGGGCAAGCCGCCAGGTGCAGGCGCGGCACTGGTTTCCGTTAATATCAACAAATGCGCTGCCAACAATGAGCTGTACAAATGGGTGTTGAATTTCATTGCTGAATGTTACCGCGTACCAGACGAATATGTTTCGGGCGTTCTTTCAAATCATTCAACGCGACACCGTTACGGAATAAAACGTACCAGGCATAACCGTCGCGTTGCGGATTTTCTGATGCGGTCCAGTACCAGCTAGGAATGGCCTCAGGAAAATAGGTCTTGTTGATGGCTGCTTCCTTCGGGTCATCGTTGAACTCGACCAGTGATTCCAGTTCTTCCCTGGTCGGCAAGCGCCAGTCAGTGTAGCCGCAGAGTTTCTGTTCATTCATGGCACGTGCATAGCTCGCAGTATCACAGCTGACACCACCCTTGCAACGACCACCATCAGTGACACCGATTTTTTCGCCATTGATTTCGTTGAACCAGGAGTAGGAGTAATCCCGGTCACGGATACTGCCGTCATTCTTCTTGACTTCCCAGACCAGGTTGTTGCCCCTGTCTTCAACGCATTCCCAACGGGTTTCGCTGTCATCCAGCACCTCGCCGGAGTAGGCGATTTTCACGAAGCCGCTTTCAACAACTGTCGCCAGTGATGCTACGGCATCATTTTTAATCGCTTCCGTCTCGGCGGTTGTTTTGGCTGTCGGGCCAGCGGCTGGTGCAATTGCTGCCAGGTCGATGTCTGGTTCCGACTTGCTTGCAGCTTTAACCGGTTCGGTTTGAACAGGCTTGGCTTTTACAGGCTTGTTTGCTGCAATAGCAGGCTTGCCGGCAGCTTTATTAACGGGTACCACTGGAATCAGTGCCGGTCTTTCCGGTTGTTCAACGGCAGCAGGTAGAGTCAGTTCGGTTGTGACCACGCCATCACAACATACCGGTGCCTGTAGTGTCAGTAAGAGTATCAGCATAATGATAACTGCAATAATTGCATTCCTTGTATTGTGCAACTTATTGATGGTTGTATGCTTTTTGTTCATTTGATTTTATGAGCCACTAACTGCAGAAACTGTGGACAAATTTGTAAGGGGCACGACGGCGTCCACGGCCGATGCAGCAGCATGCTGATTGTTTGCATCGTGTTCCGTTGTTCGTGTAGTACCATCTCATTACTGCCTGTACGCGCAGCACACAGCCTCACAAGGAAGCTGTAAGTATCTATTGCCGGTGAATTATTTTTGGGTAATTAACTTATTATTGTTGTTATCTTGGCTGCCAGAAATTGAGAAGCTGTCCAGCTATACAGATTTAAGCAAATTATACCCGGAAGTAAAGCGCTGGGCAGATAATTATTGAGTAAAAACAAAGGGCTATTGATTAACGGTCGTTAATCACAGACCAACAGCCATGCTCTGTAATCAGGAAGAAAACGGGTCTTCAGTCAGGCTAAGGGTATAGCGCAATCCCTGAATTGTTTTTTTTTGACTGTTTGACTGCCTGAAGAATGGTGAATGGCATAAACCATCATGCAACGTTATCATTAATGCTTTGCCGATAACTGTATTAAGCCTGATGTCTGATCGTATTCATCTCATGCCAACCCGGCTGGTTAACCAGATTGCTGCTGGCGAAGTGGTGGAGCGCCCGGCGTCCGTGGTCAAGGAGTTACTCGAGAACAGCCTCGATGCCAGTGCCACGCGCATCGATGTTGATATCGAGCAGGGCGGTATCAAGTCGATCCGGATTCGCGATAATGGCCACGGTATTCACAAGGACGACCTGACGCTTTCACTCTCGCCGCATGCTACCAGTAAAATCACTTCGATCGAGGATCTTGATCAGGTCAGGAGCCTGGGATTCCGCGGCGAAGCCTTGCCCAGTATTGCTTCTGTCAGTCGCTTGAGCCTGGTTTCGCGCTGGCGCGATGATGCCGAGGCGTGGAGCATCAATACTTCTGCCCGGGACGAATTCGATGTCAAACCTGCAGCCCATGCACGCGGCACCACGGTTGAGGTCAGGGATCTGTTTTACAACGTGCCGGCCCGACGCAAATTCCTGCGTACCGAAAAGACCGAATTTGGCCATCTTGAAGATGTGGTCAAGCGTATTGCGCTAAGCCACTTTCATGTTGATATCACATTGCGCCACAACAACCGGCCTGTCAGGCAGCTGCGTAAAGCCGATGACCGCCTGCAACAGGAAAAGCGCATTGCTGGTGTATGCGGCCCGGCTTTTATCGAAAACGCGGTTTTCATCGATTATGCAGTAGATGACTTGCGCCTGTGGGGCTGGGTCGCCAAACCCACGTTTTCACGCAGTCAGGCTGACATGCAGTATTTTTATGTCAACGGCCGCATGGTGCGCGACAAGCTGGTAACCCATGCTGTGCGCCAGGCCTATCAGGATGTGTTGTATCATGGCAGGCACCCTGCCTATGTGCTGTTTCTCGAGCTCGATCCGGCCACCGTTGATGTCAATGCGCACCCTGGTAAACACGAGGTGCGTTTCCGGCAGAGCCGCAGCGTGCATGACTTCATCTTCCGCGCCATCCATAAATCGCTGGCCGGTTTACGCCCGGATAACATGGCGAATCATCAGAGTGCAGCCGCGTTTGCTGACCGGGCCGATGTTGCTGCGCAGGGCAATTTTGCTGCTGCCGGCAAAACAGGATGGCACGGCAAGCCAGGGAGTCAAACGCCATTATCACTGACGGTTGCCGAGCAAATGTCCTCCTATGGTCAACTGCAGGCATTTGCTGATGAGACCGCGAACGCCCTGCAGGAAGAGCAGCGGCAGGAGGTGATTCCGCCGCTGGGTTATGCCCGTGCACAATTGCATGGTATCTATATCCTGGCCGAAAATGCGAGCGGCATGGTGCTGGTCGACATGCACGCGGCACACGAACGTATTACTTATGAGCGCCTCAAGCAGTCACAACAGGGTAACGGTATCCAGTCACAACCGCTGCTGGTGCCAATCAATATCGATGTCAGCGAGAAAGAAGCAGCGCTGGTGGAAGCCAGCCCGGAGATTTTCGCTGAGCTGGGACTTGAAGTTGACCGCACCGGGCCGGAGACGTTACGCATTCGTCAGGTTCCGGTGGTGCTTGCCAGGGGTGATAACGAAGCACTGGTGCGTGATGTTTTATCCGACCTGGTCAGGCACGGTAGCAGCAACCGCATTCGTGAGGCGATGAACGAAGTGTTATCGACCATGGCCTGCCACGGCTCGGTACGCGCCAATCGCAAGCTGACGCTACCGGAAATGAATGCGCTGTTAAGGGATATGGAGCAGACGGAACGCAGCGGGCAGTGCAATCATGGCCGTCCTACCTGGATCCAGCTGTCAATCGAGGAACTCGACAAGCTCTTTCTACGTGGTCGCTGAAACGCTCTTAATATCTACCGCAGAGGCGCTGAGACGCAGAGAAATACACAATGTTGTTAATACAATTAAACTGGTTTGCCAGGTAGTGGCTGCAAGCAATGCTCCGCTTATCTCATATATATAAAACATATCCTCAGCGTCTCTGCGCCCCTGCGGTTTAAGCAATCACTGTGTCTTTCATCATCCAGCAAGGCACTTCGCCGCATGATCCATTCGCGGTTTTCATCATGGGCCCGACTGCGACCGGAAAAACCGATCTGGCGATGGCGCTGGCGGATGAATTGCCAATGG
>JASFVM010000036.1:0-13431 GCA_050049835.1 Gammaproteobacteria bacterium | reverse complement strand
GCATGGGTACAATCCGAAATCATCTACACCATTCGCTTCTTCACCAGCATCCAGATTAACCGGCCCACCCTGAGTGAGCCGGAGACCAGCGACCCCGATGCCATTATCGAAAAGCTCGGACAAGTCACGAATTACCAGAAGCTGATCAACGGCATGCCCTACTCGGTCAGTGAACTGCGCTTCGCGGTATATCCCCAGCATAGCGGTACGCTGACTTTCAAACCGGTCATGTTTGAAGGCCGTGTCCCGAACGGCCGCTCCAATTCACTGTTCGACCAGTTCATGCAATCGGGCACACTGAAAAGAATGCGTTCAAAAAGCGTCAGCGTAAAGGTAAAACCCAGGCCGGCAAATATAGCCGCTGATGACTGGCTGCCTGCCGAAAAGCTGACGGTTGAACAGGATTGGTCAGAGGATATTACCCAGCTACGCACCGGCGAACCGGTGACGCGCACACTGACGATCAAGGCAGAGGGGCTGACAGCCGAGCAGTTAAGCGACCCTGAGTTGCCCGATATCAACGGTATTAAACAGTACCCTGACAAGGCGGTAACTGACAATCAGTACAAGCGTGATGGCATTACCGGCACCAGGCAAATCAAGGTTGCGATGATCCCGACACAGGCGGGGCGTTATGTCATTCCGCAGATCAGCATACCGTGGTGGAACACCCGAACCGGCAAACAGGAATATGCACAGTTGCCTGAAACGGTGATAGCAGCAACGGGCATAGCCACTACAGCACCGCTGCAACCGGCGATAGAATTACAGCAACCCGTTGCCGAATCCGGCAAGCCGTCTGCCGAAACGAGAGCCATCAGCCCTGCTGCCGATGATCGGATTCTGATCAATTCCGGCTTCTGGCCATGGATCAGCCTCGCACTCGCCATCGGCTGGATAACGACAACCGTACTGTTTTTCAGAAACGGCCGGCCGTCCACTGCACCGAAAAAACCGCAACCGCTGCCACCGATCCTGCCACTGGCACGGGCGGTAGAAAAAGCCTGCTCCAGAGGCGATGCCAGAAAAACCAAGGACGCCCTGCTCGAGTGGGCGGCTGTGCGCTGGCCGAACCACAGCATCACCAGCCTTGCCGATATCGCCAATGCCGCTTCGCCCGAGTTACGCAGGCAGATAATTGCACTCAACAGTGCGTTATACAGCGCGCATGGCGACCAGTGGGACCCAAAGGCCCTGTCATCGGCATTCCACTCTTTTATTGCAACCAAAGACAGGTCCGATAAATCCCGGGAATCTGCACTCGAACCCCTTTATAAGACCTGATACAGGGAATAAACTCTGTCACTATCGGTCTTCTATAATCACACCATGGTAAATACCAAGAGGCGGACTTAAAATGTTCTTTGAATCATTCGCGGAAGGGTTGTCATTCTTCCTCTGGTCAACATTCATCATTGCACTCATCATGGGCGCGGTGGTCAACAAAACCAACTTCTGCACCATGGGCGCAGTTTCAGACATGGTAAACATGGGTGACTACGGACGTTTTCGCGCCTGGTTGCTGGCAATAGCCGTCGCTTTACTGGGTGTCACCCTGCTCGAATACCTCGGCATGGTTGAAGTCAACGACACCTTCCCGCCTTATCGTAACGGTCAGCTGGTTATTGGTGAAAACATTCTCGGCGGCATACTCTTCGGTATCGGTATGACATTCGCCAGCGGCTGCGGCAACAAAACCCTGATTCGCATCGGTGGCGGCAACCTCAAGTCGGTGATGGTATTCATAGTTATCGCACTGATTGCCTGGTACATGATCAACCCGTTCCCCGACAGCGACAAGACATTGTTCAGCATGCTGTTCTATGACTGGATTCGCCCGATATCTGTCGATCTTGCATCACAGCAGGATGTCGGCGCTGTAATCAGCTCTGAAAATACCACCATGGCACGGCTTATTGCCGGCGGCCTGATTGGACTGTTGCTGCTCGTATTCATTTTTCGTTCCGCCGATTTCCGTTCCAGCAAGGACAACATCCTTGGTGGTCTCGTTGTCGGCCTGGTCATTCTCGCTGCCTGGTACACAAGCAGTAACATTACCGTTGACGCGATGGGTGACGCGTATTCCATGAGTGATTATTACAGCGAATGGGAAATGCTTGCTGACAGCAGCGAGGGCAAGCCCGAACGCGGTACCGCAGTCGCCGCACAATCGTTCACCTTCATCAACCCGATCGGCCAGACCTACGGCTATGTGAAGTCGGGCCTGGACACATCCATGGTCTCGTTCGGCCTGGTTGCAGTTTTCGGCGTTATCCTCGGTTCGTTACTGTGGTCATTGCTGAGCCGCTCTTTCAGGCTTGAATGGTTCGTTAACGTCAAGGACTTCTTCATGCATTTTATCGGTGCCGTCCTGATGGGCTTTGGTGGCGTCATGGCTATGGGCTGCACCATCGGCCAGGGCATCACCGGTGTTTCCACGCTGGCCATCGGCTCTATACTGACCTTCTTCTCCATCGTCTTCGGCAGCGCACTGACGATGAAGATCCAGTACTACAAAATGGTCTATGAAGATGAAGCAACTTTTTTCAAGGCACTGCTGACATCACTGGTCGATATGAAGCTACTGCCATCAGCACTGCGCCAGCTCGAAGCCGTGTAAGTAAAGCGACCATCATTTCAGCGTCTATACTCCCTGAGGGAGTATTAATCACAAGGCGCAATGGCGAAAAAACGGTTCTGGCAGTCAGGCTGGTTTCCCGGTCTGCTGATAAGCATTTTATTTCTTTCACTGGGGTGGACAGGCATAATGTCCACTCTGGAATGGTATGGATATGGCATTGGTGCACGCCTTTCCCCTGCGCCCGAATCAAGAGATAACCTTGAAATAGTTGCCATTGACGAGACCTCACTGCAGCAGCTCGGTGAATGGCCATGGCCACGCAGCTATCTCGGTGTTGTCATTAAAAATCTGAATGCCAACGGCGCCAGAACCATCGGTCTGGCCTTGCCACTGCATACACCGCAAAGCGAATTCGGCGTCAGGCGTCTTGACTCGATGCGTGATGCCTACGCAGGCAAGTCTGAAAAAACAGTCAAGGAAATCCTGTTTCTCGCCAGACAGCGACTCGATACCGATGGCGCGCTGGCTGCAAGCCTGCGACGCTCCGACAATACCGTGCTGGCGATCACTTATGGCCTGGTCAATGACATCCGCAGAGGCACGCCTTCGGTCAGCCGGCAAACCCTCGAATCCTATGCCTTTGCCGGCTTCCCGTCTGAAAGCGATAACTGGAAAGCCTATTTACCCAGTGTACTGAGCATAAGCGTACCTGTACTCACTCAGGCCCAGGCACCGATACCGCTACTGGCAAAGTATTCAGATGCCGGTATGCTTGATGAAGCTGTTACCGGCAACAGAAGCAGCCTGGCAACACCGCTGGTGCTGAAATATGATGAGCATTACTATCCTTCTTTCAGCCTGATGTATGCCGCCAAAAGCCTGGGTGTCGATGTCGACGATATTACCATCAACCCTGAACAGGACATCACCATGGGAGGCATCAGGCTGGATACCGATCCGGGCTATCGCGTATACCCGCACATCTATAACAACAAAAACGGTAATAACGCCTTCAGGATTCATTCGTTTCGCGACATTTATGCAAACAGCGAATACAACCAACGCTTTGATGGCAAAGATATATTGATCGGTATCACGGCACCTTCACTGATCGACAAGGTAACAATACCCGGTGGCGAATCCATGGCGCCCGTACTCATCAGCGCCCACCTGATCAATAACCTGTTACACAGTGACATGTACGACGTTCCTGAATGGGCTTTGCCGGCACAGCTGGCCACTCTGGCTGCGGTGGCGTTTTATTTGATTTTTGTTCTGCCAAGATTCCGATTCTGGACCGGTTTTGTCACCAGCCTGATGCTGCTGTTCATCATGATCAACATTCACCTCGGTTTGATGATCGTCAATGCCGTGTGGCTACCACTGATGCTGCCCATGGCGACATTATTGACCGGAACACTGGTGATTGCGATCAAACGCAAGATCGAAGAGGCGCATCAGCGCACTGCAGCGCACCTGTATGAGTCCAACCTGACACTCGGCCAGCACCTGCAGTCGCAGGGCAACCTTGACCAGGCCTTTGAAAAATATCGCGAATGCCCGATTAACGATATCCTGCTTGACCGCCTCTATAACCTGGGACTGGATTACGAAAGACGCCGTCAGTTCGGCAAGGCCGAGCTGGTATTCGAACACATCGACAGGAAACACTCCGGTTTCCGCGATGTCCGTCAACGCATGCAAAAGAACCGTGAAATCCAGGACATGGTGGTGTTGCCAAAGAGTGGCAAGACTACACCGCAGGGCACACTGATACTGACAGACAACGGTGTGCAGAAACCCATGCTGGGTCGTTACCAGGTCGAGAAAGAAATCGGACGTGGCGCAATGGGTATGGTCTATCTTGGCAGGGACCCTAAAATCGGTCGTACCGTTGCAATCAAGACCATGGCACTGGCACAGGAATTCGATGCAGAAGAACTGGAAGACATCAAGCAGCGCTTCCTGCGCGAAGCGGAGACGGCCGGGCGCTTGAATCATCAAAACATCGTAACCATCTACGATGTCGGTGAGGAGCAGGAGCTCGCCTATATTGCCATGGATTACCTGGAAGGCCATGATCTGTCGCGTCATAAACAGGTCAACACATTACTGCCTGTCGATACGATTCTGGATATCGGTATCCAGGTTGCCGCCGCCCTTGATTTTGCCCACAAGCACGATGTCGTTCATCGCGACATCAAACCGGCTAATATTATTTATGACAAATCGACCGGCAGTGTAAAAGTGACAGACTTCGGAGTTGCCTGCCTGACCAACTCCAGCAGGACCAAAACCGGGACCATGCTCGGCAGCCCTTCTTACATGTCGCCGGAACAGGTGGATGGTCAGAAGGTGGATGGTGGTTCAGATCTGTTTTCCCTGGGTACGACGCTCTATCAGTTATGCACAGGACAGTTGCCGTTTGTCTCGGATACCCTCGCTGGCCTGTCTCACAAGATCTGCACCGAAAAACAGGTTGATGTGACTAAAATACGCAATGATCTGCCTGCCTGTTTGAGTCGAATCATCAACAAGGCAATGCGTAAACAGCGGCAGGATCGCTACAAGAGCGGCGCCCAGATGGCAAAAGCACTGCGCCTGTGCCGCGAATCCCTGTAAACCAGGCCCTGCTATCCTGTTGTCGATGGCCCCATAACATTAGTAATATCTGATAAATGACGCTAAAATCTTCCCTGAAAATTTCAATCCAAGGTAGATAACATGAAACCCGTTTCAAATCTTATCGTCGCCCTTGCCGTATCCGGCACATTGTTGATTGGCGGCTGCACAACCTATGACGCCTATACCGGTGAAGAAAAAGTTTCCAATACTGCCAAAGGTGCCGGTATTGGAGCCGGTGTGGCTGCAGCAATTGCCTACTTCGCCAACAGAGATGAAAGCAGCAAGGAACGTCAAAAGCGCATGCTTGCAGCTGCCGGCGTTGGTGCCATTGCTGGCGGTGGTGTTGGCTACTACATGGATGCACAGGAAGCCAAGTTGCGTAAGCAGCTACGCGAATCCGGTGTCAGCGTGGTCAGGGATGGCGACAATATCAGTCTGATCATGCCCGGTAATATTACTTTTGATACCGACAAGGCGAGCCTGAAGACCAGCTTCTATAACGTGCTCGACTCGGTTGCACTGGTGCTGGATGAATATGAAAAAACCATGATTGCCGTAGCTGGTCACACAGACAGCACCGGCTCACGTGAATACAACCAGCAGCTTTCCGAAAAACGCGCGATGTCCGTCGCAAGCTACCTGAAGTCACGTAACATCCTTGATGCCCGCTTTGAGATCGTCGGATTTGGCGAGGATTACCCCATAGCCGACAACAGCACGGCTGGTGGGCGCGCCCAAAACCGCCGCGTTGAACTGACCCTGATTCCAATCACGGAAGAAACCTGAGCAGGGCACAGAGTACGCCATATAGTCGAAACCAGGGGGGCGTATGCTCCCCTTTTTTCGGTTCGATTGTTATTGACGCAAACCGCCTGCCACGAGCAAACTCAGCTGCTGGAACACTAATTCCGCCTGGCGCAGCAGAGGTCAACCATGGTCAAACTCACAACAACGGCAATAACCGTTCTGATTTTCATGGCGGGCAGCGTATGCGCCGATAGCGATGCCCCCTGGGGTCGCGCCCGGCTGACAGATACCGAATACAAACCGCAAAAAGTTGTTTATGATGTCACCACCGGCAAGCTTGAAGTCATGGACCATGTACTGGACCGGGGCAGCTATCTGAGCAACATATCGGGTGCTGATCCGTTCGACCAGTCCATCGTACTGGTCATACACGGTTCGGCAATCAAGTTTTTTGCGATCGAAAACACCGCAAAATACAAGACCATGATGCAACGCGCGGAAAGCCTGGTATCCAGCAATGTGCTGAAGATCAGGATTTGCAGGATTGCCGCTGAAGCCAAAGGCTACAAAGCAGAAGACATGCATGGCTTTGTTGAAATGGTGCCGATGGGCGATGCCGAGATCATAAGACTGCAATACGAGGAAAATCATGCGTACATGCAATAAATGCTTCATATTCTGTTTTTCATTTTTTATCGCACAATCAGCGTTTGCTGGCAGTGAATACGCGCCGACTTCGGTTGAAATGGAAGTCAGGAAGGTCTCCGAACATGTCTACTACGTTGAAGGAATTGCTGGCATTGCGACTGACAATGAAGGCTTCATCTCCAACGCCGGTTTTATTGTCACCGGTGACGGCGTCGTTGTCTTTGATTCGCTGGGCACGCCCTCGCTGGCAAACAAACTGGTCAGCAAAATTCGCGAGATAACCGATCAACCGATCCGCAAGGTCATTGTCAGCCACTACCATGCAGATCATATATACGGGCTGCAGGTATTCGAGGAACTGGGTGCCGAAATCAGCGCACCTGAAGGTGCACAGAAATACCTGCAATCAGAAGCTGCCGGGGAACGCCTCGAAGAACGCCGCTTCTCACTCGACCCCTGGGTTAACGAAAATACACGCCTGATTTTGCCCGATGTCACGATAAGTCAATCAAACTCATTTACCATGGGAGATGTCACTTTTACCATCAACTACATGGGTAAGGCCCATTCAGATGGCGACCTCAGTATGCTGGTGGAACCCGACCGCGTTCTGTTCTCGGGCGACATCATCTTCGAAGGTCGCGTACCCTTTGTCGGCAATGCCGATACCAAAAGCTGGCTGGAAACATTGACCCGGCTGCAAACCGGCGGACTTACCGCGCTGATTCCCGGCCACGGCCCTGCCTCAACCAGCCCGCAGAAAACCATCGAGCTGACCCGCGCCTACCTGGCCTATTTACGCGAAGTCATGGGTGCCGCCGTCGATGAATTCAAGCCCTTCGATGAGGCCTATGCTGAAGCCGACTGGTCGCAATTCGAGAACCTGCCTGCGTTCGAAGAGGGCAACCGTATCAACGCCTACCAGGTGTATTTGTCGATGGAGGCAGAGTTGCTGGGGCAATGAGCTATCCGTCGCTCACTGACTGGCCGGCATAGCCCTGAAACCGCTCGCAATCGCATGAAACACGCCCTGAACAACCGCTTCAGCTCGATACCCCTGAACTTGATACAGATCAATTTATACCCATAACGCTTTGTTATTATTATTTTTTAATTTCTTCACTTTCGGGCGCCTGAAATAAAAATGCAACTTTTCAGATGACCTGCACATCAAATATAAGTAAAATATGCATCTTTTTGCCCGACTGGGTTTACAGAATTCAAGCATTCTATTAAATGCCTGCCAACCAGGCATATGACGACTAAGGAGTAAATTAATGAAAAAACTGACTGCAATCGCAATGTGTGCCGGCCTGACGATGGCTGCATCGGGTGCTGCTAT
Organism: Gammaproteobacteria bacterium; assembly: GCA_050049835.1. Lineage (GTDB taxonomy): Bacteria > Pseudomonadota > Gammaproteobacteria > SZUA-229 > SZUA-229 > JABDQW01. Next base: position 5,488 of record JASFVM010000036.1, on the reverse strand, counting down.
GGCTGACGGCGCAGAAACTTACAAAACGGCTTGCCAGGCATGCCACATGACTGGTGCTGCCGGTTCTCCAAAACTTGGCGACAAGGCCGCATGGGAACCCCGCATCGCCCAGGGTAAAGACGCCCTGTATGCCAGTGTACTGAAGGGTAAAGGCGCCATGCCTGCCAAGGGCGGTCGTGCTGACCTGTCTGATGAGGCAGTCAAGGCTGCTGTTGATTACATGGTTGCTCAGTCCAAGTAATCGTATCAACGCAGACGACAAAAAAGCCCGCGTTCTGCGGGCTTTTTTATGCATGGTGATTGTTGACGTCATATAACACCGGGCATCTGGCTGCAAAACAATAAATCAGCGAAAGAAATTCAAAAAGATATCTTGTTAACTCTCCTGATCAGGCTGATGCAGCAATCAATACAGATTTATTGCGCGACAGCTTTTCCTTCCATCACCGCGCCAGATATGTCATCCGGTTATTACGTTTCAAGCAAGACCAGCTAAACACTGTATCCTTGCGCTTGAAGTTAAAGTGCTGCATCGATCGGTTGAATCCACGGCCATATCGGCAGTGCGATAATAGTTGCTCTGGCAGCTAAAATTCATCTTTTCTGCTGCAGGTGCTTATTCAGGTATAAAACAAAAGCCCTCACAGTGAAAACTGCAGAGGGCTCTTGCTTAATTAAATCCAAACTGTTTTTACTGGTTCTTGCGGCGCGCCAGCCCCAGTCCGAACAGGCCTAAACCAAGCAGAGCGAGCACTGATGGCTCAGGTACAGTGGTTAATGTACCGCTGTACAGCAATCCGAAAGGATTGACGTCAGGATTAGTGCCGGTACCAACCTGGTAGACATCAAAACTCAATGAGTGAGTTCCTGATGTGTTGAATGTGTATGAAATATTCCCAAACTCGTCGGGTTCACAGCCAATAGAACCATTAGCGCAAATGTTCTGGGTGAAATTAGGTGAAAACAACGAAATACTGTCGATGGATACCCCGGCAGTATCGTCGGCCCAGACATCCAGATTCAACATATCACCAACATTCGCTTCGAATGTCTCGATGACAGTAAATATTGTGGTCGTGCCTGCTAGAGGCGCCAGTGTGTCGCCACCTACGCCGGTATTGGCATAAGAAATCCACACGGCTCCATTGAGATCCACATCGCCATTTTGCTTCCATAGATTGTGATCATCGATGAGCGTTATGGCACATGAAGCACCACCAAGCGGTGTTCCACTAACACATGTCTCTGTACCGTCACCAGAAATTACGGGGATTGCCAAAGCCTGGCCATACACTCCGAATAACAATAAAAATAGTGCTGAAACTTTAGTGATGAATTTCATATTATTTCCTTAATTTATTTATTTTTTATTTCCAGGATCAATTTATTAACTATAGTTGAAGCAAAATACATGCCATGAACGTAACATTATGTTTTTTAATAAATTTTTAAATAGGGTTAATATATAATTGTAAACATTCCGGACACTTAACCGCTTAACAACCAGACAGTTATCAATCCGTTGTTACAATGCTTGCCGCGAAAGCCGCCATACGGCCATTTCAGAAGCTTTTTGACTCTTGTTTACAACTGTTAAAAATTGTGACGCCTGCATGATTGACCGGGAAGGACCGGGAGTTGACTGCCTGAAGGCCAGACCCCGACTCACTCGTCAAATATCAGCTGGCTTTGCCAGCGCACTGGCGCCATTTATCGCGCCACAATGATGAACAGTATTTAAGTATGCCGGCATTAGGAGTATTTTATAAACAAGACAGATAAATGATGAATGACGCTCTCGATCTTGTGGAGGTGAGATGATGAATGTTTCTGCAACACGAAGCGGCTGGATTGGCCTTGGGAACGGCTTCGATGTCGAGCTGCAACATGGTATTCCTGTGCGCCTGTCAAACAATGGCCTTGATGTCCCCGCTGATGATGCGGAGCTGGTAGCAACAGTGAGCGATATGACAGGACTCAAGGTCGTCATTGCCGGCTGGGAAAACGCGAAAGAGCCCGGCGAACAGGAGACGAGGCTTTGCATCGACCCGCTGCAGTTTGAAGAAGTGCTGCGCAGACTGGCGCTGGCTTCAGCCGCCCTCTTTGTTGACCGCTATCACACCACCATCGATCAGGACTCTGTCGACTGGGACAACGCGGAGTACACCAGGGATTTCAACCATGCTGTCGAATTCTGCTGTCTTGATCCGGGAGAGCTGGACCGACAGGACTATTTCAATGCCTATGCAACCATGATGCACGCTGAAACCCGGCGCCTGCTTGATTCCGGCGAATCGCCAATAGTTGACGCCGAACAATAACCGCAAACCCTGGTGTTAGCGCATCAGCTTTCGATTGTATATTCGGCCTCCAGGCAATAATCGTCACCCGCGGCTATATCGACAGTTTCCGCACCGGCATTGGCTGTTTCCACGCACAGCATCCGCTTGTAATCGTCGTCATTAAGATCACCCATGGACCTGGCTATATCGAGCCACGGATTCCATACGACCGCGGTGCTGCTGCCTCTGGAGGAAATACGGATCTTGCGTCCGAGTGCCGCATCATCGATGACCAGGTCGCCGGTTACGCCCTTGTAGATACGATCAACTTCACCGTCGATAACAACCTGGCCCGTCTGGGTTTTCTGCGCAAAGCCTTCGAGCTTGTCGAGGTATTCGAGACCATCGAGCCCCAGCACCTGGACCTTGCTGATATCGCCGATATTGAAGTAGGTATGCAGTGCCTGGCTGATCGTGACGTTTTGACTGCCGGCATTGTGTGTAATCAACGCCACCTTGAGCGCATCACCAACCGTAATTTCGATACTGAGCCTGAAGGGGTGGGGCCAGATTTCACGTGTATCATCGGTATCGCTCAGTCCCATGACGACTTTGGTTGAACCATCTGCCAGCGATTCTGTAGCAATGACGTCCCATTGGCGATTGCGCACAAAACCATGGGCGGGACGCCCCAGGTCATCAGGGTCAGCACCAAACCATGGCCAGCAAACCGGAATACCACCCTTGATCGCCTTGCCCTCAGCATAATAGGCCTTCTCACTGACAAACAGCAAATCGTCGTTCTGGGATTTGGGCCGGTAAGACAAGACCTGGCCGGAGTAGGTCGAAATCGTGGCGTGTGCTTTGGCATTGTTGATCTCGATATAGGTAAAACCATGCTCGATCTCAACGAACTGAAGTTCATTTTCAATTTCAAAGTCACACAATTGATCGAAATTCATTACTGCCTCTGCTCCGGTAATCAAAAAGTATGCGTAACTTACACCATTTTCAGGCTGTTTTTACACACAGGCAATCATTACCATAAGCGACCCTGGCTGTACTGGTCAAATATTGACCATACCGTTTGCGCTGACAATCAATCCGCCAGGATATTAAATGGCTCCATGCTTCCCCTTTACAGCTAAATTGGGCTATAAGTTATGTAACTTTACAAGTCTGAATAATAATGACACGCATCCTGATCGTTGACGACTCACCAACACAAATAAATGTGCTGACCAGAATTCTCGCCAAGCAGGGATACGAGGTGATCACTGCGGGAGATGGTGCACAAGGTGTTGACAAGGCATCCAGTGAAAACCCGGATTTGATTCTCATGGATGTTGTCATGCCAAATCTGAACGGCTTTCAGGCCACGCGGCAAATCACGAAGAATCCGGCTACCCGCCATATTCCTGTGATCATGCTCACCAGCAAGGAACAGGAGACTGACAGGGTCTGGGCCGAGCGCCAGGGCGCCAGTGATTACCTCACCAAACCGCCTGTTGAGGCAGAGCTGTTACAGAAAATCCAGGCCTTGCTGCAGTAATATTGCCTCCAGCAAGCCTGTTTCACACCTGAGAACAGCATACAAACCAGCGCAATCAAGCATCCTGCTGTTTGATCACAGCCGCAGCCATACCGGTTTTGAGCTCACACGCAATACCGGCTTCTTCCAGCTCTGCCCTGAATCTTGGCCCGAAATCACCCGCTATGACCTTGTTTACACCTCTGCCAATCAGGAATGCAGCAGCCGTCGGACCTGCGGCCCTCTCTGTCTGTGCCGCGGGATTGGCCGCGGTCTCTGACCGGCCGGTCCCGGTATCAACGATCAGGTAATACGCTGCCCGTGCACCGCGCACCTCTATCTGTGCATCTGCGTCCGCCGTGGCAACTGCGATAGCAATTTTCATATTTAACTCCTTACTCAATGTGCGACGCTGAACACAGCGATCGTAGCAATACCCGCCAATATCAGGAAAAACTGGATTACGGCAGGCCTGATACCGATTTCTCGATGCAGGGTGGGCACGAGATCGGCAACAGCGATATAGATAAAACTGGCTGCTGAAATTGCCAGAATAAAAGGAACCGCGGCCTGGGTTTGTGCAAGAAAAAAATAGGCAATCACAGCACCGGGTAATGTCGACAGCGAAGACAGCAGGTTAAGAAACAGGGCCCATTTCGTTGTGTAGCCGTTATCGAGAAGAATGGCAAAATCGCCAACCTCCTGGGGTATTTCATGCGCAATCACGGCGAATGATGCGGCAATCCCCAATGGCACGGATGTAAGGAAAGCCGAAGCAATTACAAAACCGTCGATAAAGTTATGAAACGCATCTCCTATCAGGACTAATGGGCCCGCGGCGCCCTGTACCTCGCACTGTGTACCATGACAATGACGCCAGATAACGATTTTTTCAAGAAAGAAAAACAGCAGTATTCCGGCAAGTACTGTTGCGGATGCAGCGAATGGCGCAACCTGTGTCATGCTATTGGGAATCATCCCGAGAAATGCGGCGCCAAGCAATGTTCCGGTAGCATAGCTGACAAGATGAGGCAGCAGCCTTTTTCTGGTTTCATCCGGGAACACCAGCAAAGAAGCAGCGCCGGCAATTGCGCCGACACTACCGAGGACACTGAAAACAAGGATCCAGGTCAGTAACATTATTTTTTGCTTCCTTTTAACGCTTCATCTTTAATGATGTTTGGCCACCAGTCGTTCAACCAGTATGCCGTTAATAACCGCGAAGGCAACAAGGTAAAGGCACAATATCAAGGTATACGGCAGGCCGAAGTAATAGATCATTAAGGGCAACAATGGCAGCTTGATTGCGCGACTGTAAAGAAAGACGGCTGTCAGCGCCGTCCTCATACCCTTTGCCCTCAACTCGGACAGCACGGCATACCATGCATAAACTGGTCCCATGGAGAAAATTCCGCCTACCACCGATGCCACCCATCCTTTGATTCCCGCTTCTTCACCCAGATAATGCCTGACCCTGCCTGGCGTGAGCATCATATTGCTGACTAACAGCAACAGGAAGACTATTCCCAGTACCGGAAACACCTGTTGCATGACTCGCCCGAACAGAGCCAGGGCTTGCGACGTTTGCTCCTGGTTATACATGTATGCCAATAGATAGGCCACTACAGCGAAGGCAAGAAACACCCATCCGCCAAAGCCACTGCTTTTCTGCTGC